>JASLGD010000494.1 GCA_030150305.1 Caldimonas sp.
CCGAGTCGCACGCGTGCAGGCCCGTGTTGTCGTAGCCCTCCTTGACCGGAATGTTCAGCAGCGAGCCGTCCGTGCGGAACGTCCACGCGTGGTACGGACAGCGGAAGTGCTTGCCGGTGTTGCCCGACGGCGCGCTCACGAGGCGCGAGCCCTTGTGCGCGCAGCGATTCATCAGCACGCGCACCGAGCCGTCGCCGTGGCGGACGACGATCAGCGGCCGGCCGGCGATCTCGGCGCGCAGGTAGTCGCCGGCGTTCGGGACCTGCGAGTCGTGGCCGACGTAGTTCCACGTGTTGGCGAAGAAGTGCTCCTGCTCGAGCGCGAACAGCTCGGGGTCGATGTAGAGGTCGCGATGCACGCGGTCCGGCTCGACGAGCGCGCGCACCGCGTCGGCGGTCCAGCGGGAGCTGCGGAGCGGAGCATCCATCGTCGGTCGGTCAGGCGAGCGCGTGCCGCGCGAGTGTCTCGCCGAGCGCGTCGCCGTGCTCGTCGGCGAGCGCCGCTTCGCGCAGCTCGCGCAGCGTCGCCGGCGCGAGCCGGCCGCCGCCCTTGTCGAGCGCGGCCATCAGCGTCTCGAAGTTGCGGACGCCGCGCGCGTGCGTGTCGCTGTAGCCCTTGACGAGGCGCTGGCAGCGCGCGATCTCGACGGCGAGCTCGGGGTGGCTCGCCGCGGTGGCGTCGATGCGCGCGAGCCACGCCTCGATCGCGGCGTGCTCGGCGGCGTAGCGCGTCGTCGCGCGCCGCCAGCGGCGCATCGCGGCGACCGTGCGCAGCAGCAGGAAGCCGCCGAGCGAGCTCGTCGTGACGACGCGGCCGCTCCTCGTCGCGCGCTCGACGGCGCTGCGCAGCCAGCCCGGCCGCTCGATGCGGCGGCCGATCGCGGCCGGCAGCGTCTCGGCGATTTCCTGCACGCGCGGATGCAGGTACTCGTCGATCGCGACGACCTGGTCGGCGCCGGCGTGGACCTCGCTTCGGACGCGCGCGAACCGCTCGCCGCGCGTCTTCAGCTGCGCGACGCGCGCGGTGTCCTCGTACGCCATCCAGAGCGCGAGGTGGCGCGCGGTCTCGGCGACGAGTTGGCCCGACGCGTCCTGCGGCGCTGCGGCGATGCGCTCGACGCGGTCGAGGTAGAGCGCTGCATAGCGCGGGTCCTGGTAGTCGATCAGGCGGCGGACGCCTTCGCGCGCGATCGTCTGCACGTGCGCAGGAAGCGCGGCGATGCGGTCGAGCAGCGCACGGACCTCCGGGTGGATCGCGTGCGTCGCAGGCGGTGCAACGGCGGCGCTCGTCGACGGCACGGCCGCTGGCGCGTCGTCATCGACCGCCGCCGCGGCGCGCGCGAACGCCGCGTCGAACGCCTTCAGGCTCGGCCCGACACCGACGCCGCCGCGCGCGATCGTCGCCTCGAACTGGGCGCGCGAGAACGGCAGCACGCCGGTGCCGGCGAGCGCGCCGTACAGCACCGCGCTGATGACGCTGCCGGCCTGCTCGGCGGCAGCGGCCATGTCGAAGCGGACGAAGCGCTGCGCCGCTGCGCGCGCGTGCGCGAGGAGCGCGTCGCTCGCGACGCGGCCGTCGCCCATCGCCGTCTTCTCGGCGATCGAGTAGACGCGGTGCGTCGACGCGATCAACGTCGTGCGGTCGGGCGTCACGAGCCCGCGCTGCACGGCGCGGCCGCATTCCATCAGCTCGGAGGCGAGGACGACGTCGACGTCGCCCGGCAGCGGCATCAGCGCGAGCACCGGATCGGCGCCGTCGCGCTCGGCCGCGTCGGCGGGATAGAGCTCGACGTAGTAGATCGTGGCGCCGGTGCGCTGCGCGACGCCGGGCACCGACGTCGTCTGCGCGAGCCAGCCGTTGCTCTCGCCGAGGTCGACGATCCAGTCGGCGAGCACGCCGCCGCCCTCGCCGCCCATGGCGAGGATCGCGATCTTGAGCGGCGCGGGCATGGCGACTTCGGCTAGAAGGCGTGGCGCGCGCGCGCCTTGGCGTCGCGCTGCTGGAACCAGCCGATCACCGCGTTGCGGACGCGCGCGGCGAAGCGGTCCCACGCGGTCGGATTGGTGACGATCCGCGCCTTGTAGAACGACGGGCACAGCACCGCCGCGTGCGAGACCTCGCCGCAGACGCCGCAGCCGACGCAGCTGTCGAGCACGGTCGCGACCGGATCGGTGCGCAGCGGATCGGGATTCGGCTTGATCGAGAGCGACGGGCAGCCCGAGAGCCGGATGCACGAGTGGTCGCCGGTGCACGTCTCGGCGTCGACGCCGAAGCGCTCGCGGACGACGCGCTCGCCGGCGGCGATCGCGCGGCGCACGAGCGGCTTGACGCGGCGCTGCCGATTGAGCTGGCACTCCGACTGCGCGATCAGCACCTTGGGGCCTCGCGCGCCCGTCGTCAGCGCCTCGCGCAAGGTGTCGCGCATCGCCGCGACGTCGTACGTGCGGCGGATCGTGCGCACCCAGTCGACGCCGACGCCGCGCACCGCCTGCTCGATCGCGTGCCCGGTGCTGCGCTTCGGGTGCGCACCCTTCGACGAGAGCAGGTCCTGGCCGCCGGTCGCCGACGTGTAGTTGTTGTCGACGACGATCGTCAGGTTGTCGCTGCGGTTGAAGACCGCGTTGGCGATGCCGCTCGTGAGACCGTTGTGCCAGAAGCCGCCGTCGCCCATCACCGCGATCGCCCGCTTTCGTTTGCCCCCGAGGTCGCCGCGTCGCGGCGCTCGCCCCGCCGAGGGGGATCCCGCAACCTTGGCGCGGCCCGGCGGTTCCGGCGCACCCTCCTCCACGTTGAACGCCGACGAGCCCGCGGTGCCGAGCCCGTAGCCCATCGTCGTGTTGCCGATGTGGAACGGCGGCAGGATCGAGAACAGGTGGCAGCCGATGTCGGCGCTGACGTGCTGCGGCCCGAGCTCCTTCTCGACGAGCTTCATCGCGCTGAAGATCGGCCGCTCGGGGCAGCCGGTGCAAAAGCCCGGCGGCCTGCCGTGGACGACGCTCGCGAGCGGCGTTTCCGCAGTGAGCGGAATGACCTTGGGCGAGCGCTGCGGCTTCGCTTCGGGTTCGACCCTGGCGTAGCGCTCGAGGAACGCGCGCGTTCCCTTCAGCACTTCGGCGCCGGTGTATTCGCCGGCGGGAGCGAGGACGTCCTTGCCGTGGAGCGCCGTCTGCAGGTCGGCCTGGCGCAGGATCGTCGCCAGGTTCTGCTCGATGAAGTTCGGCTGCCCTTCCTCGACGAGCAGCACCGCGCGCTTGCCCGCGCAGAAGCGGACGAGCTCGCTCGGCACGAGCGGGTACGTCACGTTGAGGACGTAGATCGGCACCTTCGAGCGGCCGTAGACGTCGGCGAGGCCGAGCCGCCCGAGCGCGCGGACGAGCGCGTTGTAGTTGCCGCCCTGGACGACGATGCCGAGATCGTCGAACCCCGGCGTGCCTTCGAAGACCTCGTTGAGGCGGTGCTCCTCGATGTAGCGCAGCGCTGCCGGCCAGCGCTCGTTGATCTTCTCCTGCTCATGCACGTACGTCGCCGGCGGCAGCGCGATCCGCGCCGTGTCCCGGCGCGGCGAAGCGAGCGCGTCCTGCGGCAGGAACTCGGCGGTACGGTTGGCCTCGGCGACGAAGCGGCCGTGGAC
>JASLGD010000507.1 GCA_030150305.1 Caldimonas sp.
GAGCCAGTTGCCGTACTGGTGGAAGAGCCGGAACAGCGTCGCGAGGATCGGTTGGCGCGCGGTACGCGGCGACATCGGCGGCATCGCAGGCGGCGTCGGCGGCGCTGGCGGCGTCGGGGGAACCGGCGGCGTCGGCGGCGCTGGCGGCGTCTCTGGCGTCGGGGCGTTCATCTCGGCTGGGCGGGACGGGCGTTCATCGGAGGCTGCACTGTAGGCGGCACTGTCGGCCGAAGCGACCGCGCTGCGACGAAGCGCAGCGGCGCAGGAACAGGGTGCGGCGGCGCGGGACGGGCCGCGGCCAGTGCGAGGCGTACCGAGGCCGCGACCGGCGGCGCGCGGTCGCGGAGCGGCGTTAGAGCGGCCTCAGAGCGGCCGTGGCGCGGCGTGGTCCGACGCCATCGGCAGCGTCGTGTCGTCGAGCGGCTGGGTGTCGGGCCCGAGGTCGCCGAAGCGACCGTCCTGCGCCGACTTCGCGAGCGGCCCGGCGCGCCAGTCGGCCATCAGCGCGTCCCACTTCGGCCGCACCGCGGCGAGATGGCGCGCCTTGACGTGGCCGTAGCCGCGGATGCCCTCCGGGATGCGCGCGATCTCGACCGCGAGGCCGAGGTTCGCGGGCCCGAGGCCGCGCAGGATCTCGTCGATCGAAGCGCAATACTCGTCGACGAGCTCGCGCTCGACGCGACGCTCCTCGGTGCGCCCGAACGGATCGAACGCGGTGCCGCGCAGGAACTTCATGCGGCCGAGGACGCGAAAGGCGCCGAGCATCCACGGCCCGAAGCGCTGCTTCTGCAGCTCGCCCTTCGCGTTCTTCGATGCGAGCATCGGCGGCGCGAGGTGGTAGGCGAGCTGGTAGTCCTTGCCCAGCTCGCCTTCGAACTGGCCGGCGATCTTGGCGAGGAACTTCGGGTCGGCGTGCAGCCGCGCGACTTCGTATTCGTCCTTGTACGCCATCAGCTTGAAGAGCGAGCGCGCGACGGCGTCGGTGAGGCGGGTGCTCGGCCGCGCCGCATCGGGCCGCGTCGCGGTGCGCGAGAAGACGAGCTCGGCCTCCTTCGCGCGCACCTTGTCGACGAACGCCTTGTAGCGCGCGGCATAGGCCGCGTTCTGGTAGTCGGTCAGGAACTCGACGCGGCGCGCGATGACGTCGTCGACGTTGCCCGACCGCTTGACGAGCTCGATCACCTGGCCGGTGCGGACGAGCGCCTTCACGCCCTGCGGGTCGTGCGCGGCGCGGCGGCCCCACTCGAACGCCGCCTTGTTGTTGTCGACCTGGACGCCGTTCAGCTCGATCGCGCGCATCAGCGCCGCGTGCGAGAGCGGCACGCGGCCGAGCTGCCAGGCGAAGCCGAGCATCAGCGGGTTGGTGTAGATCGAGTCGCCGAGCAGCTGCACCGCGAGCACGTCGGCGTCGATGCCGGCGACGTGGTCGGGGCCGACGGCGGCGGCGATCGCGGCGTCGCAGTTGCCGGCGGGAAACTGCCAGTCGGGGTTGGCGACGAACGCGGCGGTCGGCGTCGCGTGCGTGTTGAGCGCGACCCACGTGCGGCCCTCGCGCATGACCGCGAGGGTCGCCTTGTTGGCGGTCACGATCGGGTCGCAGCCGATCACGAGGTCGGCCTCGGCGGTGCCGACCTTGGTCGTCAGGATCGCGTCCGCGCGGTTCGCGATCTGGACGTGGCTCCACGTCGCGCCGCCCTTTTGCGCGAGCCCGGCCGAGTCCTGCGTGACGATGCCCTTGCCCTCGAGGTGCGCGGCCATGCCGAGCAGCTGCCCGATCGTGATGACGCCGGTGCCGCCGACGCCGGCGACGACGATGCCCCACGCCTTCTCGGCCACGGGGAGCGCCGGCTCCGGCGGCATCGCGACGGCAGCGAGCCGCGGCCGCTCGTCGATCGCGGCCTTCGTGCTCTTCGGCTGGCCGCCCTCGACGGTGACGAAGCTCGGGCAGAAGCCACGCAGGCACGAGTAGTCCTTGTTGCACGTGCTCTGGTTGATCCTGCGCTTGCGGCCGAACTCGGTCTCGACCGGCTCGACCGAGAGGCAGTTGCTCTGCACCGAGCAGTCGCCGCATCCTTCGCAGACGAGCTCGTTGATGACGACGCGCTTGGCCGGGTCTGCCATCGTGCCGCGCTTGCGGCGGCGCCGCTTCTCGGTCGCGCACGTCTGGTCGTAGACGAGGACGGTCGTGCCCGCAATCTCGCGCAGCGACTTCTGGACGTCGTCGAGCTCGTCGCGGTGGTGCACGGTGACCGAAGGCGCGAGGCGCGCGGCGACGGCGTGGTCCTCGTACTTCTCGGGCTCGTCGGTGACGACGACGATCTTCGCCGCGCCTTCGGCGTCGAGCTCGCGCGTCATCTCGGGGACGCGCATCGTGCCGTCGATCGGCTGGCCCCCGGTCATCGCGACGGCGTCGTTGAAGAGGATCTTGTAGGTGATGTTGACCTTGGCCGCGATCGATTGCCGGATCGCGAGCAGGCCCGAGTGGTAGTACGTGCCGTCGCCGAGGTTGGCGAAGATGTGCTGGTCGGTCGTGAACGGCGCCTGGCCGACCCACGACACGCCTTCGCCGCCCATCTGGCTGAAGCTCACCGTCGAACGGTCCATCCACACCGCCATGAAGTGGCAGCCGATGCCGGCGACCGCGCGCGAGCCTTCGGGCACCTTCGTGCTCGTGTTGTGCGGGCAGCCGCTGCAGAACCACGGCGCGCGCTCGCCGGTCGCGGTCGCGCCCGACGCCGCCGCCGCGCTCGCCGCGGCGAGGCTCTTCTCCTTGGCGTCGATCAGCGCGATCCGCATCGCCATCCCGGCGGCGACGTCGGCATCGACGCCGAGCCGGCCGAGCCGCTTGGCGATCGCGCGCGCGATGATCGCCGGCGTCAGGTCGGCCTGCGCGCGCAGCAGCCAGTGCTGGCTCGGGTTCGGCTGGCTCCACTCGCCGCCGCTCGCGTCGCCGTCGGGCTCGTCGAACTTGCCGAGCACGCGCGGCCGCACGTCGGGACGCCAGCCGTAGAGCTCTTCCTTCAGCTGGTATTCGATGACCTGGCGCTTCTCCTCGACGACGAGGATCTCCTCGAGGCCTTGCGCGAACTCGCGCGTGATCGTCGCCTCGAGCGGCCAGACGACGTTGACCTTGTGCAACCGCAAGCCGATGCGGCGGCACGTCTCGTCGTCGAGGCCGAGGTCGGCGAGCGCCTGGCGCGTGTCGTTGTAGCCCTTGCCGCTGGCGATGATGCCGAAGCGGTCGTGCCGCCCTTCGATCACGTTGTGGTTGAGCCGGTTCGCGCGCACGTAGGCGAGCGCGGCGTACCACTTGTGGTCCATCAATCGCGCCTCCTGCTCGAGCGCGCCGTCGGGCCAGCGGATGTGCAGGCCGCCGGGCGGCATGCGGAAGTCCTCGGGCAGCACGATGTCGACGCGGTCGGGGTCGACGGCGACGCTCGCCGACGACTCGACGATCTCCTGGATCGTCTTCATTCCCGCCCAGACGCCGGCGAAGCGGCTCATCGCGAACGCGTGCAGGCCCATGTCGAGGATGTCCTGCACGCTCGACGGAAAGAACACCGGCAGGCCGCACGCCTTGAAGATGTGGTCGCTCTGGTGCGCCGCGGTCGAGCTCTTGGCGACGTGGTCGTCGCCGGCGATCGCGATGACGCCGCCGTGCTTCGACGTTCCCGCCATGTTGGCGTGCTTGAAGACGTCGGAGCAGCGGTCGACTCCCGGGCCCTTGCCGTACCAGATGCCGAACACGCCGTCGAACTTCTTGGTTTGCGGATAGAGGTCGAGCTGCTGCGAGCCCCAGACCGCGGTCGCCGCGAGCTCCTCGTTGACGCCGGGCTGGAAGACGATGTTCTGCGCCGCCAGGTGCTTCTTCGCCGCCCACAGCGCCTGGTCGTAGCCGCCGAGCGGCGAGCCGCGGTAGCCGCTGATGAAGCCAGCGGTGTTGAGGCCGAAGATCGCGTCGCGCTTCTTCTGCAGCAGCGGCAGGCGCACGAGCGCCTGCACGCCGCTCATGAAGGCGCGACCCGACTCGAGCGCGTACTTGTCGTCGAGGGTGACGCTCTCGAGCGCTTTGCGGACGGCGTCGGGGAGAGGGGCGTTCATGTCGCGGGAGACTCCGGTGGAAGCTGCTGTTCTGGCACGGGCCCGCTCGTGGCCGGCCCGGCTTCGCGAGTGTAGGGATTCGCCGACGCGCGAGTGTCCGGTCGTCTTGATGGCACATCCATTGCCGAATTGCGGACGTGCCCATCGGCGTCGGTGCCGAGGCATCCCACAGGCAATCAGGAGTAACCCATGAGACAGACACTCAAGATCCTCGCTCTCTCGGCAGCCGCGGCCATCGCGTGCGGCGGTGCGCTCGCGCAAGGCTCGGCCGGCGGCACGAGCGGCGGCGGCCAGGGCGGCGCCTCCGGCTCGCCGAGCAACAACTCGACGGGCTCGGGCCCGACCGCGGGCTCGACCGGTTCGACCGGATCGAGCGGCATGACGAGCGGATCGACGGGAAGCTCGACGACGCGCTCGAGCGGCTCGGCGACCGGCGGAACGAGCGGCTCGATGAACAGCGGCACGTCGAGCGGATCGACCGGCAGCGGCATGAGCAACGGCAGCACGACGGGCACCGGCGCGACGTCTTCGGGCACGACGTCCTACGGCGCGGGCACGACCGGCAACGCGACGCGCGGCAGCACGAGCGCCGGCACGGGCAGCAGCGCGACCGACAACAGCACGAGCTCGTCGACGATGTCGAGCGACACGACGACGCGTCCGTCGCGCCGCTCGCGCGCCGACCGCAACTGACGACGGCCGACCGGGCTTCGGCCCCGTGTTCCAGGTTCGACACGAGGGGGCTTCGGCCCCTTCGTCGCGTTCAGCGATGCGCGGTGCGCGTGACCGCAGCCGGGAACACCGCGGCGAGCGGCTTGGTGTCCGGCATCACGTAGACGATGCCGTTCTTCGGCAGGAAGAGCGGCCGCACGTAGCCGTCGTAGAACGCTGGCGGGACGTTGATGCAGCCGTACGAGATGCGGTTGTCGTCGGCGGTCGGGCTCGCGAGCCGCTCGAGCCTGCGCTCGGACGCTTTCACAGGACGGACGCGGTGCATCGAGATCGCGTCGTCGTAGTCGACCCAGAGGATGTCCTCGCCGCCGGAGTTGTTGCCGATCTCGGCTTCGAAGCGGCCGGCCGGCGTGGTCCGCTCGAACGGCCGGATGTCGGCGATCTTGCGCTCGCCGATGCCGGGCACCGAGTCGTCGCCGCGCGCAAGGCCGAGCAGCGCCGGCGCGCTCGCGAGCAGCTGTCCCGAGCCGTCGAACGCCGCGACGCTCGCGTGTCGCTTGTCGACGATCAGGAACGGCAGGCCGTGGGCGTCGTGCTCGGCGACGATCCAGGCGGCGACCGCGCGCGCGTCGGCGCTGAGATGCGCGGCGGCACCCGTGCTGACGAGCTCCTGCAGCGGCCTGACCGGCGGCGCCGCGGCGATCGGCGCGCACGCCAACGCCAGCAGCGAGGCCGCGAGCCAGCGGCGGGCGAGGCGGTCGGATCGTGTCGGCGACGGTCGGCACGGCAACGGCATGCCCGCGAGTGGCAAGCACCGTTCCCAAGCCGGCGTTCAGAGCGCGGTGACGAGCATGCCGAGCACGGCCGCGGCCATGACGAGCGTGGCCGCCCAGCCGAAGAAGCGATGCCGGTTCGAGATCGTGAAGCGGCCGAGCAGGCGCTTCGACTGGCCGATCATCATCAGCACCACCATGATGGGCACCGAGATCACGCCGTTGACGATCGCGCTGACGACGAGCGCCTTGATCGGGTCGACGTCGAAGAAGCCCATCAGCGAGCCGATCGTCGTCGCCGCGATGATGATCGAGTAGAAGCCGCGCGCCTCGTGGAAGCCGTGCGAGAGCCCGGCCTTCCAGCCGAACAGCTCGCTCACCGCGTACGCGGCCGAGCCGGCGAGCACCGGCACCGCGAGCAGACCGGTGCCGACGATGCCGAGGCCGAAGACGAGGAACGCGAACTCGCCGGCGACCGGTCTGAGCGCCTCGGCGGCCTGCGCCGCGGTCTGGATGTCGGTGACGCCCTTCTCGTTGAGCGTCACCGCGGTCGCGAGGACGATGCACAGGGCGATGAAGTTCGACAGCCCCATGCCGACGATCGTGTCCTGCTTGATCCGCGACAGGTGCTCGCTCGCCCAGGCGCTGTGGTGGCGCAGCGCCTGCGCCTCGGGCCGCCGCTTGCTGTCCTCGACCTCCTGCGTCGCCTGCCAGAAGAACAGGTAGGGGCTGATCGTCGTGCCGAGGACGGCGACGATCATCGCCGCGTACTCCTTGGCGCTCGACTGCGCCGGCAGGAACGCCCACGGCTGCAACGACTCGACCATCGCGCGATGCCACGGCACCGACACCGAGAGGACGACGGCGACGTAGGCGAACAGGCTCAGCGTCAGCCACTTGAGCAGCCGCACCGTGCGCTCGTACGAGAAGAACACCTGGACCGCGATGCACACCGCGCCGAACGCGAGCACGTAGAGCGGCTGCGGGCCGCCGACGATGAGCTTGAGCGCTTCGGCCATCGCGGCGACGTCGGCGGCGATGTTCACGGTGTTGGCGACGACGAGCAGCCCGACCAGCGAGAGCGTCAGCCAGCGCGGGCAGATCTTGCCGATGTTGGTCGCGAGCCCTTCGCTCGTCGCCCAGCCGATCCGTGCCGACAGCATCTGGATGCCGATCATCAGCGGCGTCGTCAGGAAAAGCGTCCAGACGAGCGCGAAGCGGAACTGCGCTCCCGCCTGCGAGTAGGTCGCGATCCCGCTCGGGTCGTCGTCGGCGGCGCCGGTGATGAGGCCGGGGCCGAGCCGGTTGGCGAGCGTCTGCAGCGTGTCCTCGCGCTGCGGCGCCGGCTGCGCCGATTGCACGGGCTTGCGCGCGCGCGGCGCAGCGGTCTTCGTCGTTCGCGCCGTTCTCGAGCTGCCCGTCTTTCGCATCGCCGACCCTCGCGCCGGCGAATGCGCGGCGCCCGGATTGTGCCGACCGGCGCGCGAGCGCGCCGCCCGATCAGGCGGCGATGAACTTCAGCGCGAGGCCGTTGTTGCAGTAGCGCTTGCCGGTCGGCGGCGGACCGTCGTCGAAGACGTGGCCCTGGTGGCCGCCGCAGCGGACGCAGTGGTACTCGGTGCGCGGCACGATCAGCTTGTGGTCGACCTTGAACGCGACCGCCCCCGGCAGCGATTCCCAGAAGCTCGGCCAGCCGGTCCCGCTCTCGAACTTGGTGTCGGACGAGAAGAGCGGCAGGTCGCAGCCGGCGCAGACGAAGCGGCCCTTGCGCTTCTCGTGGTTGAGCGGGCTCGATCCGGGCACCTCGGTGCCTTCGAGGCGAAGGACGTCGTAGGCGCTCGGGCTGAGGCGCTGCTTCCACTCGGCCTCCGAGAGCTTGAGCGGCTGCACCGCCGAAACCTGCGACCGCGCGAATCGCGGCGCGAGTCCGACCGCGGCGAGCGCGGCGAGAAATGGGCGACGGGTCATGGCAGGAGTCTCTCCGAAAACGATTGTCCTCGGTCGGCGCAGCAGGCGAAACCTTTCGCGGTCGTCGCGTTCTCTACCCCGCGGGCACGCCGGTGGATGCATCGTCGCCGCGCGGCGGCCACGGATCGAAGACGTGCGCATCGACGCGGTGGCGCACCGTGAACCGCGGCGGCGCATGGGCCTCGAGCCATGCGGCGAGCGCGGCGTCGAAGGCCTCGACCTCCTCGGGCGCGAGCGCGGCGCCGACGCCGCGGCACGCGCGCATGCGGCCGCGCCAGGCCTCGCGCGTGAACGCGACGTCGGCGTCGAACCAGAACATCGCACGGACGCGCGAGCGGCCCTCGGACCACGCCGGCTCGGCGGCGACACGCCCGCTCCAGTCGGCGCCCTGCCAGGCCGGATTGGCGCGCAGCACGAGCGCCTCGCTGGCGCGCGCGATCGCGTCCTCGCGCGGCAGCCAGCTGAAGTGCGTCGTCACCAGCGCGCCGCCAGGACGGAGCAGGCGCCGCACTTCGGCGAGCGTGCGCTCGACGTCGAAGTACATCCAGCACTGGCTGGCGGTGATCGCGTCGAAGCTCGCGTCGGCGAACGGGCACGACTCGGCGGCGGCGACGACGAAGTCGACCGCGACGCGCTCGGCGGCTGCCGCCGCGCGGGCCGCGGCGATCTGGCCGGCGGCGATGTCGACGCCGCTCACCGTCGCGCCGCGCCGCGCCACCTCGCGCGCGACGACGCCGGTGCCGGTGCCGAGGTCGAGCACGCGCTGGCCCGCGCCGCCGATGCCGAGCGCGGCGAGCAGGTCGTACAGGCGCGGCGGCGGGCCGGGCCGATGGGTCGCGTAGTCGGTCGAGGTCCGACTCCAGTCGATCGGCCGGCCGCCGTCGATCGGCGCGCGCTCGCGCGGCGCCGCGGGATCGGATGCGCTCGCTGCGTTCACGACGACGGCCAGAGCGCCCACATCCGCAGCGGCTGCTTCATCCGGCCGGCAGCGGCTTCGGCGTCGTCGCCCCAGCCCCAGAAGTAGTCGGCGCGCACCGCGCCGACGATCGCCGAGCCGGTGTCCTGGGCGACGACGAGACGGCGCAGCGGCCGGGCCGCGAGCGGCTCGGTGGTGTCGAGCCAGACCGGCGTGCCGTACGGAACGCTCTGCGGATCGACCGCGATCGAGCGCCCCGGCGAGAGCGCGACGCCCTGCGCGCCCTTCGGCCCGAGTGACGGATCGGGCAGCGGCTCTTCGCGAAAGAAGACGACGCGCGGGTTGCTGTGCAGCATCTCGTCGATGCGCTGCGGGTGCTCGCGCGCCCAGGCGCGGATCGTCGGCCACGACGCGTCGCTCGCGCGCAGCTCGCCCTGGTCGATCAGCCAGCGGCCGACCGAGCGATACGGCTGGTCGTTGTGCGCCGCGTAGGCGACGCGCACGAGCGACTGCGTGCGGCCGCGCTCGTCGACGAACGCGAGCCGGCCCGAGCCCTGCACCTGCAGCAGCAGCGCGTCGAGGCGGTCGCGCAGCCAGGCGATCTCGCGGCCGCGCACGCTCTTCTGCGCCGCGGGCACGCTGTCGAGCTGCTGCCGCGTCCAGTAGGGCGTCCGCGTTGCGAGGTCGGCTGGCGGCGCGTAGAGCGGAACGCGAAAGCCGGCGCGCTGCGTGCGCGACGCCTCGACGAGCGGCTCGAAGTAGCCGGTCGCGAGGCCGTTCGGATCGTGCTCGAGCGACTCGATGCGGTACGGCCGCAGCTCGCGCTCGAGCCAGTCGCGCAGCGGCGCGTCGCCCATCAGCGGCGTCGCCTGGCGCGCCTTCGCGCACGCCTCGAGCCACGGTGGCTGCGGCCGCTCGCAGCTGCGCAGGAACGCGGTCCAGAACTCGCCGACGCGATCGTCGCTCCAGCCGGGCAGATCGCTCCATCGCACCGCGACCCAGCGCGCGCGCGGCCGCTCGATCGTCGCGGTCGCGAGGTCGTCGCGGAGGGCCGGTGCGGCCGGGGCCGTCGACGCTTTCGGCGCAGTGGCGGCCGGCGGCGTCGGCGCCGGTGGCGTGCTCGAGCATGCCGACAGCACCGCGACGGCGACGAGGCGCGCCGCCCTTCCTAGAATCGGCGCCGCCGCCAGCCGCCTGGCGCCAATCGTCGCGCGGGTCATGTGGGTCATTCTGCTGGAAGCGTTGGCGGCACTCGTGCTGCTCATCTTTATCGTCTGGTGGACGATGTTCTCGGGCCGCACGCGCGGCGAGCGTCGCGAGCGCCGCGAGCGCCGCGAGCGCCACGACGATCGCGAGCAGCGCTAGGGCGCGAACGCGAGGACGAGGAACGCCGCGAAGATCACCAGGTGCACCGCGCCCTGCAGCACGTTCGTGCGGCCGGTGCCGAGCGTGATCGTGCCGACCGCGAACGTGAGCACGAGCAGCACGAGGTCCTTGCCGGCGTCGAGGCCGAGCTGCAGGCGGATGTCGAGCAGCATCGATGCCACCGCGACGGCAGGGATCGTGAGGCCGATGCTCGCGAGCGCCGAGCCGAGCGCGAGGTTGAGGCTCGTCTGCAGCCGGTCGGCGCGCGCGGCGCGCACCGCCGCCCACGTCTCGGGCGCGAGGACGAGCATCGCGATGACGATGCCGATCACCGCCTGCGGCGCGCCGGCCGCGGCGACGCCGCGCTCGAGCGCCGGCGAGAGCACCTTGGCGAGCGCGATCACGGCGACGAGCGCGACGAGGAGGAGGGCGAAGCTCGCCCACGCTGCGGCGACGGTCGGCGCCGCGGCGTGCGCCGCCTCGTCGTCGCCGTCGGGGGCGAGGAAGTACTCGCGGTGCCGCACCGTCTGCACGAAGACGAAGACGCCCCAGAGGACGAGCGACGCGACGCCGGCGAAGGCGAGCTGCACCGGGGTGTAGAACGGCCCGGGCGCGCTGGTCGTGAACGTCGGCAGGACGAGGGTCAGCGTCGCCAGCGCGATCAGCGTCGCCAGCGCCGAGGTCGAGCCCTCGAGGTGGAACGTCTGCTCGCGGTGGCGGATGCCGCCGACCACCACGCACAGCCCGACCGCGCCGTTGGCGATGATCATGATCGCCGCGAAGATCGTGTCGCGCGGCAGCGTCGCGGCCTCGCTGCCGCCGGCGAGCATCATCGAGAGGATCAACGCGACCTCGATCACGGTCACCGCGAGCGCGAGGATCAGCGTGCCGAACGGCTCGCCGACGCGGTGCGCGACGACCTCGGCGTGGTGGACGGCCGAGAGCACCGCGACGACGAGCGCCAGTACGGCGAGCGGCACCAGCAGCACGCCGAGCGGCGCGAGGAACGCGGCGGCGGCGACGACGATCGCGATGAGCGGCGCCGCGGTCGTCCAGCGCGAACGCATCGAGGTCAGTGCAGCGCGGAGGCGAGCGTCAGCCCGAACTCGGCGATCGGCGCCTCGAACGGATGGGCGTCCTCGGTCATGCAGAAGTAGGTGCCGCGCATCGTTCCGTTCGGCGTCGCGATCTTCGTCCAGCTCGTGTACTCGAACGACTCGCCGGGCTTGAGCACCGGCTGGTGGCCGACGACGGCGAGGCCGCGCACCTCGTCGACGTGGCCGCTGGCGTCGGTGATGACCCAATGGCGCGCGATCAGCTGCGCGGTGACCTCGCCGCTGTTGGTGATCGTGACCGTGTACGCGAACGCGTACTCGCCCTTCTCGCGCTTCGATTCCTCGGGCAGGTGACGGACCGCGACGCTGGTCGTGAACTCGGCTCGGGCCATGGCCGATTCTAGAAGGCGCCTTTCGTTCAGAAGGCGGCTTTCGTCTGCACCGCGACGGCCCGCGTGCGGTCGCAGGCGGGAGCGACCTCTAGAATCGTCCGCGCCATGGCGCGTCACCGCATCGCCCCGAGCATCCTCTCCGCCGACTTCGCGCGGCTCGGCGAGGAAGTGCGCGACGTCATCGCCGCCGGCGCCGACTGGATCCACTTCGACGTGATGGACAACCATTACGTGCCGAACCTGACGATCGGGCCGATGGTCTGCGAGGCGATTCGCAAGCACGCCGTGCGGGCCGACGGCACGAAGGTGCCGATCGACGTCCACCTGATGGTCGAGCCGGTCGACGCCCTCGCGCAGGCGTTCGTCAAGGCGGGCGCGGACGTCGTCAGCTTCCACCCCGACGCGAGCACGCACGTCGACCGCACGCTGCAGCTCATCCGCGACGCCGGCTGCCAGGCCGGCCTCGTCTTCAATCCGGCGGCGCCGATCGACGTCCTCGACTGGGTCATCGACAAGGTCGATCTCGTCCTCGTCATGAGCGTCAACCCGGGCTTCGGCGGGCAGAGCTTCATCGCCTCGGCGTTGAAGAAGATCGCGCAGGTGCGCGAGCGGATCGACGCCAGCGGCCGCGACATCCGTCTCGAGGTCGACGGCGGCATCAAGGTCGACAACATCCGCGCCGCCGCCGACGCCGGCTGCGACACGTTCGTCGCCGGCAGCGCGATCTTCGGCGCGCCCGACTACCGCGCAGTGATCGGGGCGATGCGCGCGCAGCTCGCCGGCTGACCGCGGACGCGGCACAGTCGCGCCATGCACCGCCACGACGACGGCCACGGCCATGGGCAGGGCCACGCGCATGGGCACGGCCGCGGCCACGGCCACGCGCATGGCCACGGGCACGCGCACGCCGATGCGGCGCGAGGCATCGAGCGCGCGTTCGCGATCGGCATCGTCATCAACATCGCCTTCGTCGTCGTCGAGGCGTACTACGGCTGGCGCGCCGATTCGCTCGCGCTGCTCGCCGACGCCGGCCACAACCTCGGCGACGTCCTCGGCCTCGTCCTCGCGTGGGCCGGCGCGTTCGCCGGCAAGCTCGCGCCCGACGCGCGCCACACGTACGGCTGGAAGCGCGCATCGATCCTCGCCGCGTTCGCCAACTCGCTGCTGCTGCTCGTCGCGATCGGCTCGCTCGCCTGGGCGGCGGTCGGCCGGCTGACCGCGCCCGAGCCGATCGCGACCGGCACCGTGATGGCGGTCGCCGCCGCCGGCATCGTCGTCAACGGCGCGAGCGCGATGCTGTTCTTTCGCGGCAGCCACGTCGACCTCAACGCGCGCGGCGCGTTCCTGCACATGGCCGCCGACGCCGCGGTCTCGGCGGCGGTCGTCGTCGCCGCGGCGCTCACCGCGTGGCTCGGCTGGACCTGGCTCGATCCGGTGGCGAGCCTCGCGATCGCCGTCGTCATCCTGCTCGGCACCTGGGGCTTGTTTCGCGACTCGCTGCACCTCATGTTCGATGGCGTGCCGACCTCGATCGACCTCGATGCCGTTCGCGCCGAGCTCGCCGCGTTGCCGGGCGTCGCGCGCGTGACCGATCTCCACGTCTGGGCGACGGGGACGACCGACGTCGCGCTGACGGCGCATCTCGCGATGCCCGGCGGCCATCCCGACGATGCGTTCTTCCGCAGCGCCGCCGAGCGGATGCGCGAGCGCTTCGCGATCGGCCACGTCACGCTGCAGGCGACGCGCGAGACGCTGATGACGCCGTGCGACGCCGACGTCGCGGCAGCGACGCAGCACGCGAGCCACGTCCACTGAGCAGTCGAGAAGAATGAAATACAAGGACTACTACGAGACGCTCGGCGTGCCGCGGACGGCGACGCAGGACGAGATCAAGCAGGCGTACCGCAAGCTCGCGCGCAAGTACCACCCCGACGTCAGCAAGCTCTCCGACGCCGAGGCGCGCTTCAAGGAGATCAACGAAGCCAACGAGGTCCTCAAGGACCCCGAGAAGCGCGCTGCCTACGACCAGGTGGGCAGCGACTGGAAGGCCGGCCAGGAGTTCCAGCCGCCGCCGAACTGGGACGCCGGCTTCGAATTTCGCGGCGGCCAGGGCAGCCCGTTCGGCGCCGGCGCCACGTTCGGGGCCGGCGCCGACTTCGACCCGAGCGACTTCTTCGAATCGCTGTTCGGTCGCCGCGGCAGCGCAGGTGCCGGCGCCCGCCGCGGCAGCATGCAGGGCGAGGACCACCACGCCAAGGTGCTGATCGACGTCGAGGACGCGTACCGCGGCGCCGACCGCCAGATCACGCTGCGCGCGCCCGTCGAAGGCGCCGACGGCCGCGTGCAGATGCAGGAGCGCACGCTCGACGTCCACATCCCGAAGGGCATCCGCCCGGGCCAGCACCTGCGGCTGGCCGGCCAGGGCAACGCCGGCTTCGGCGGCGGCAAGCCCGGCGATCTCTATCTCGAGATCGCGTTCAATCCGCACTCGCGCTTTCGCGTCGAGGGTGCCGATGTCTACGTCGACCTGCCGCTCGCGCCGTGGGAAGCGGCGCTCGGCGCGACGGTCGACGTGCCGACGCCGGACGGCGCGGTGCAATTGACCGTGCCGAAGGGTTCGGCGGCCGGACGCAAGCTGCGCCTCAAGGGCCGCGGATTGCCGGGCAAGAACCCGGGCGACTTCTACGCGGTGCTGGCGATCGTCGTCCCGAAGGCGGAGACCGACGCGGCGCGCGCCGCGTACGAGAACCTCGCCAAGGCGTTCCCGAACTTTCAGCCGCGCCCGAATTCGTAAGTGCCTGCCATGAACGAGCGAACGATCTCCAGCGCACTGCGCGGCAGCGTCGTCGAGGACGAGGTCGAGCTGACGATCGTCGAGCTGAGCCGTGCCTGCCGCACCTCCGAGCATGCGATCGAGCTCTGGGTCGTCGAAGGCGTGCTGCAGCCGCGCGGCGAATCGCGCGAGTCGTGGCGCTTCGGCGGCGACTCGCTCGCGCGGATCCGCGTGGCGACGCGGCTGATGCGCGATCTCGAGGTCAACACGCCCGGCGTCGCGCTCGCGCTCGACCTGCTCGATCGCATCGCCGAGCTCGAATCGCGCCTCGCGCGCTGACGCCATGCACCACACCGCCCCCGCCCTCGTCGCCGCCGCCGCGGCGGCGCTCGTCGTCGCTTGCGCCGCGCCCGGCAGCGCCGGCCGCGACGACAGCGCAGCGCGAGCGCGCGCCGAGGCGATCGTCGCGAGCAGCGACCGCAGCGATGCCGACCGCAAGAACGACGAACGCAGGAAGCCGGCCGAGCTGCTCGCGTTCACCGGCGCGCGGCCCGGGATGACCGTGCTCGACGTCAGCGCGGGCGGCGGCTACACGACTGAGCTGCTCGCGCGCGCGGTCGCGCCGGGCGGCCGCG
>JASLGD010000562.1 GCA_030150305.1 Caldimonas sp.
TCCGGCACGACGTTGGTGGCCTCGCCCGCGTGGATCATCGTCACCGAGATGACGCCGGCATCGATCGGCCGCTTGTTGCGGGTGATGATCGTCTGGAAGGCCTGCACCATGGCGCAGGCGACCGGCACCGGGTCGACGCCGTTGTGCGGCATCGCCGCGTGCGCGCCCTTGCCGCGAATGACGATCCTGAACTCGTTGCTCGACGCGAACGCGGGGCCGCTCTTGAGCGCGAACTGGCCGGCCTTCATGCCGGGCCAGTTGTGCGCGCCGAACACCGCCTCCATCGGGAACTTCTCGAAGATTCCGTCCTTGATCATCTCGCGCGCACCGCCGCCGCCTTCTTCGGCGGGCTGGAAGATGAGGTAGACGGTGCCGTCGTAGTTGCGGTGCTTCGACAGGTGCTTGGCCGCGGCGAGCAGCATCGCGGTGTGCCCGTCGTGGCCGCACGCGTGCATCCGGCCGGCGTGCACGCTCTTGTGCGCGAAGCTGTTGTGCTCCGTGATCGGCAGCGCGTCCATGTCGGCGCGCAGGCCGACGGCGCGATCGCTCGTGCCGTTCTTCAGGATCGCGACGATCCCGGTGGTGCCCATGCCGCGGTGGATCGGGATGCCCCACGCGGTCAGCTGCTCGGCGATGCGGTCGGCGGTGCGCCGCTCCTCGAAGCAGAGCTCGGGATGGGCGTGGAGGTCGCGGCGGATCGCGGCGATCTGCGCCGCGTCGGCGAGGATGGACTCGATGACTTGCATGGCGCGCTCCTGGCGCGGATCAGTGTACCCGTGCGCCCTCGACCCTGCGGGTGGCTGTGCCATAGTGTGCGCATGTCGACTGCCGTCGTCCGCGCCGCCTGTCCGCACGATTGCCCCGACACGTGCGCGCTGCTCGTCAGCGTCGAGGACGGACGAGCGGTCGCCGTGCACGGCGACCCGGAGCATCCGCCGACGCACGGTGCGCTGTGCACCAAGGTCTCGCGCTACACCGAGCGCACGTACCACCCTGACCGCGTGCTGACGCCGCTGAAGCGCGTCGGTCCCAAGGGCAGCGGCCGCTTCGCTCCGCTGTCGTGGCCGCAGGCGCTCGACGAGATCGCCGCGCGGCTCGCGCGCATCGCCGGCCCCGGCCTCGCCAACGCCGAGGCGATCGTGCCGTACAGCTACGCCGGCACGATGGGGCTCGTGCAGGGCGAGAGCATGGCCGCGCGCTTCTTCCACCGCCTCGGCGCGTCGCTGCTCGACCGCACGATCTGCTCGTCGGCCGGCGGCGAGGCGCTCGCGGCGACGTACGGCGCCAAGGTCGGCATGCACGTCGAGCACTACGCCGAGAGCCGCCTGATCGTGATCTGGGGCAGCAACTCGATCACCGCGAACCTGCACTTCTGGAGCTTCGCGTTGCAGGCCAAGCGCGCCGGCGCGAAGCTCGTCTGCATCGACCCGCGACGCACCGAGACGGCCGAGCGCTGCCACGAGCACATCCAGCTGCTTCCCGGCAGCGACGGCGCGCTCGCGCTCGGCGTCATGCACGAGCTCGTCGTCCACGACTGGCTCGACCACGACTACATCGCCCGCCACGTCGACGCCGGCTGGCCGCTGCTGCGCGAGCGCGCGCTGCAGTGGCCGCCCGAGCGCGTCGCCGCGGTGTGCGGCATCGACGCCGAGCAGGTGCGCTCGCTGGCGCGCGACTACGCGACGATCCGGCCGGCGGCGATCCGCCTCAACTACGGCATGCAGCGCGTCCGCGGCGGCGGCAATGCAGTGCGGCTGGTCGCGATCCTGCCGTGCCTCGTCGGCGCGTGGCGCCACCGCGCCGGCGGCATGCTGCTGTCGGCGTCGGGATGGTTCCGCAACGTCCGCGCCGAAGCCGCGCTGCAGCGCCCGGACCTGCTCGCCGGCAGGAAGCCGCGCACGATCAACATGAGCACGATCGGCGACGACCTGCTGCGCGAAGCCGGCGAGCGGCGCGCCGACGGCTCGCCCTTCGGGCCCAGGATCGAGGCGCTCGTCGTCTACAACTCGAATCCGGTCGCGGTCGCTCCCGAGTCGGGCAAGGTGATGCGCGGCTTCGCGCGCGACGACCTCTTCACCGTCGTCCTCGAGCACTTCCTGACCGACACCGCCGACCACGCCGACATCGTGCTGCCGGCGACGACGCAGCTCGAGCATCTCGACGTCCACACGAGCTACGGCCACACGTACGCGCTCGTCAACGAGCCGGCGATCGCGCCGCTCGGCGAAGCGCGGCCGAACACGCAGGTGTTTCGCGAGCTCGCCGCGCGGCTGGGCTTCGACGATCCGTGCTTTCGCGACGACGACGAAGCGCTCGCGCGCACCGCGTTCCGCCCGGCGACGCACGGCGGCATCGACTTCGACACGCTGCGCACGCGCGGCTGGGTCAAGCTGCCGATCGCCGAGGCGCCGTTCGCCGACGGCGGCTTCCCGACGCCCGACGGCAAGTGCCGCATCGACGCGCCTGGAGTCGGCATCCCCGACTTCGTCGAGCCCTACGAGTCGGCGCGCAGCACGCCCGAGCTCGCGCAGCGCTTCCCGCTCGCGATGATCTCGCCGCCCGAGCGCAACTTCCTCAACTCGACGTTCGTCAACGTCACGAGCCTGCGCGGCGTCGACGGCGAGCCGATCCTCGAGATCTCGCCGGACGACGCGGCGCCGCGCGGCATCGCGTCGGGGGACCGCGTGCGCATCTTCAACGACCGCGGCTCGATCGTCTGCAAGGCGGTCGTCGGCCGGCGCGCGCGGCCCGGCGTCGTCAACGGCCTCGGCGTCTGGTGGAAGAAGCTCGCGAGCGACGGCAAGAACGGCAACGAGCTGACGCACCAGCGGCTCACCGACATCGGCCGCGCGCCGAGCTTCTACGACTGTCTCGTCGAGGTCGAGCGCGAGCGCCAGCCGATGCCGGCGTGAGGCTCGGCGCGAAGGTCGTGGCGGCGGCGTTCGGCGGGCTCGCGGCGACTGCGATCGTCGCCGTCGCCGGCGTCTGCATGACGTCGGGCTGTTCGACCGTCGGCTACTACGCGCAGTCGGTCGTCGGCCATCTCGAGATCCTGCAGGCGGCGCGGCCGGTCCCGCAGGTGCTCGACGATCCGGCGACGAGCGCGGCGCTGCGTGAGCGGCTCGTCCTCTCGCAGCGGATCCGCGACTTCGCGGTGCGCGAGCTCGGCGAGCCCGACAACGCGAGCTATCGACGCTACGCCGACCTGCACCGTTCGGCGGCGGTGTGGAACGTCGTCGCCGCGCCCGAGCTATCGCTGGCGGCCAAGACGTGGTGCTTCGCGATCGTCGGCTGCGTCGGCTACCGCGGCTACTACGAGCAGGCGCGCGCCGACGCGCTCGCCGCCGAGCTCAGGAAGGACGGTCTCGACGTCGCCGTCTACCCGGTGCCGGCGTACTCGACGCTCGGCCGTCTCCCCGAAGGCGGCTTCTTCGCCGATCCGCTGCTCAACACCTTCATCGGCTATCCCGAAGGCGAGCTCGCGCGGCTCGTCTTCCACGAGCTCGCGCACCAGGTCGTCTTCGTTGCCGGCGACACGACCTTCAACGAGTCGTTCGCGAGCGCGGTGGAGAAAATCGGCGAGGCGCGCTGGCTCGCCGAGCATGCCGGCGCGCAGGCACGCGACGATGCGAGCCGAACGGAGCTGCGTCGCGCCGACTTCCGTGCGATCACGACGCGCTATCGCGACGAGCTGGCTGCGCTCTACGCGAGCAACGCGAGCGACGACGAGAAGCGCGCCGGCAAGGCCGCCGTGCTCGCGCGCCTGCGCGCCGACTACGCGACGCTGAAGGCGACACGCTGGAACGGCTACGCCGGCTACGACAGCTGGTTCGCGGGCGCCAACAACGCAAGCTTCGCGGTGCTCGCGAGCTACACCGGCCTCGTCCCCGCGTTCGAGCGCATCTACGAGCGCGAAGGCGGCGACTTTGCGCGCTTCTACGCCGAAGTCCGGCGCATCGCCGCGCTGCCGCCTGCCGAGCGCAACGTCGCACTCGCGCCTTGAGCGCGATGGTGCGCAGGGATGTCTGCCATCCTGAGCGAAAGCGAAGGATCTCGTTCTCTGCCCACGGGATCGGGCCGCCAGGGCGCTTGGCTGCGCAGGGATCGGGCCGCCAGGGCGCTTGGCTGCGCACGGGATCGGGCGGACAGGGCGCTTGGCTGCGCACGGGATCGGGACGGCAGGGCGCCCTGTTTTGCTCCATGTCCCCCGGGGCTGGCCTGAACGGCCGGCCCTACTCCTCTACTTCCGCTAATCTGGGCGCCCTGCCGTCCCGATCCAAGCGAGCACCACGTTTCACTGTTGATGGTTCTCACTTCGGGCGCGGGCGGCGGGTGGCCGATTTCCTCCATGTCCCCCGGCCCTGGCCTGGACGGCCGGGCCTCCTCCTCTACTTACGGAAATCGGCC
>JASLGD010000459.1 GCA_030150305.1 Caldimonas sp.
CTCCAACGTTCCGGCAGTGATGCTGCTGCTGCCGGTGGCGGCGAAGCAGCCGCTCGCCGGCCCGCTGCTCGCGTTGTCGAGCACGTTCGCGGGCAATCTGTTCATCGTCGGAAGCATCGCCAACATCATCGTCGTCGACGCGGCGGCGCGGCGCGGCGTGCACATCGACTGGAAGCGGCACGCAGCGATCGGAGTTCCGGTGACGCTTGCGACGCTGGCGACGACTGCGCTCTTCCTGTGGTGGCGCATCCGAGCCGCGGCGTGATCCAGGCGGACCATCGTCGAAGCGCAACCCTCGCCGTGAGCGATCAGGCCGGGTACTGCAGCGAGGGACACCGGTCGGCGCCGCGGCCTTCGGGTGGCGCCTCGCAGCAGCGGGCGTGGGATCATTCGGCCATCTGTCCGGCAAGCGCTCAGCGCGCCGGATGCTTCTCGCCGTCGACGGAGGCGCTCGGGCATGTCGAATGCCCGCACCGAGCACCATGGCTGGCTCCGGCATGGACCAACCGAATGTGGTCGCCACGCTCCGTGGTGATCTGGCCGACTGGAGACAGTGGACGGCCCGCGTCGTGGTGCTGGCGCACGCTGCTGCAGCCGGCCTCGCGATCGTCGCGTTCACCTGGCTGAGCGATCGCGCCCTGCAGGGCTTCGCCGCCCTGTTCGCCTGGCACGCATGGGCGCCGCTGCTCTGGACGCCCGCGTGGACGGCGGCGCTCGCATGGTTGACGCTTCGCTTCGCTCCGGCCGCCGCCGGCTCCGGGATCCCGCAGGTGATGGCCGCACTCTCGCCGAGCGTCGAGCCGGCGCAGCGCTTCGGGCTCGTCTCGCTGCGTCTGTCGGGTGCCAAGGCGGTGCTCACGGCGGGCGGGCTGCTGGGCGGTCTCGCGATCGGGCGCGAAGGCCCTTCCGTGCAGATCGCGGCGGGCATCCTGCAACACGCGCAACGATGGCTGCCGCAACGTACGGCCATCACGCCACAGGCGCTCCTCGTCGCCGGAGGCGCGGCCGGAATCGCAGCGGCCTTCAACGCGCCGCTCGCCGGCGTCCTGTTCGCGATCGAGGAGCTGACCCGCAAGATCGAACAGCGCAGCAGTGGTCTCATCGTCGCGGCGATCGTCCTCGCCGGCTTGATGTCGGTCTCCGTGTTCGGCAATGCGACCTACTTCGGCGTTCTCCACGTCCCGCAGCTCGGCGTCGCGTACCTGCTTCCTGGCGCGCTGGTCACGATCGGTTGCGGCCTGCTCGGCGGCCTCTTCTCGCGTCTCCTGCACACGTCGATCGCAGGCACCGGGAACGACCGCTTCAGCCGCTGGCGACGCCGCCGGCCGGTCACCTTCGCAGCGGGCTGCGGGCTGGCGATCGCTGTCGTCGGCATGGTCAGCGGCGGCAGCACGTTCGGCAGCGGCTACGAGACCACGCGCCATCTCGTCGAGGGACACGCGACGGTTCCGCTCCTCTACGTGACGCTGCGCCTGATCGCCACCTGGCTGGCGATCTGGTCGGGCGTCCCGGGCGGCCTGTTCGCACCGTCGCTCGCGATCGGCGCCGGGGTCGGCGCCGACGTCGCACTGCTCGTGCACCTGAGCGACGGATCGGCGCCGCTCATCGCGCTCGGCATGACCGCCTTTCTCGCCGCCATCACGCAAGCGCCGATCACGGCGTTCATCATCGTGATGGAGATGGTCGACGGGCACGCCATGGTGCTCAGCCTGATGGCCGCGGCGCTGGTCGCGAGCCTCGTCTCCCGGTGGCTCAGCCGGCCGCTGTACTCGACCCTGGCGCACGAGCAACTGCTTCGGCTCGGGCACGCCGATCCGCGGCTGCACGCGACCTGAGGGCAGCGCTCGACGGGGACAGCAAGCTCGGGCGTCGGACGTCGGGCCCCGGGGTGCAGTCCGGGCTCGTCGCGTCGCAATGCGTGGTTCGCGGCACGGGACTTGCGTGACCATTTCGCCTCATTTCGGCTCGCGAAAGGTCGCCCATGACAACGACGCTCACGTCCGTTGCCGCCGCGCCGGCGCTCGGCCTGCGCCAACGCTGGCTGCAGTTGCTCTTCGGCCTCGTCTGCATGATGGCGATCTCGAGCCCGCAGTACGTGTGGACGCTCTTCACCAAACCGCTGGCCGCGAAGTACGGCGTGGCGCTGTCGGCTCTGCAGATCACGTTCTCGCTGCTGATCGTCCTCCAGACCTTCTTCTCCCCGTTCCAGGGCAGCCTCGTCGATCGCTTCGGGCCGCGCCGGCTCGTCACCGTCGGCGCGCTGCTCTCGGGCCTGAGCTGGGTCTTCGCGGCGCAAGCGGGCAGCCTCGGAGCGCTCTATCTCACCTACGGAGTGATCGGCGGCCTCGGCACCGGGATCGTCTACGTCGGCGTCGTCGGCCACATGGTGCGCTGGTTTCCCAGGCAGCGCGGCTTTGCCGTCGGCATGGTCGCCGCCGGCTACGGAATGGGCGCCATCCTGACGACCTTTCCGATCTCGTCGTCGCTTGCCGCATCGGGCCTCGAGCGGACGCTGGTCGTGTTCGGGCTGATCCTCGCCGTGATCGGCGCGCTGTCGGCGCAAGGCTTGCGCCAGCCGGACACGGCGCCGGCGGGCGCCGCCTCCGCGACCGCAAGCAGCGGCGACGCGTGGACACCTTCGCGAATCCTGCGCCAGCCGCTCTTCTGGCTGCTCTTCGCGATGATGTCGATGATGTCGACCTCGGGGCTGATGGTCACGTCGCAGATGGCCAGCTTCGCTCGCGAGTTCGGGGTCGCCGACGTGCTCGTGCTCGGGCTCGCAGCGCTGCCGCTGGCGTTGACGGTCGACCGGTTCACCAACGGGCTGACCCGGCCGTTCTTCGGCTGGGTGTCCGACCACTGGGGCCGCGAGAACACGATGTTCATCGCCTTCGCGCTCGAGGCCGCGGCGATGGCGCTCTGGCTCACGTTCCGTGACCAGCCGGTCGTCTTCGTCGTGATGTCGGGGCTGGTCTTCTTCGGCTGGGGCGAGATCTTCTCGCTCTTTCCATCGACGCTCACCGACACCTTCGGCACAGCGCACGCCACCGCCAACTACGGATGCCTGTACATGGCGCAGGGCGTCGGCGCCATCTTCGGCGGCCCGCTCGCAGCGCTGATGCACGAGAAGCTCGGCAGCTGGGTGCCGGTGTTCGGAACCGCGATCGTGCTCGACGTCGTCACGGCGCTGCTGGCCATCGCCGTCCTCAAGCCCTGGCGACGACGGTTCCTCGGCCGCTCCGCATAGTCGACTTGCCGGGCGTCCGGGGGGCGCGGGCGGCTCGGTCCATACTGCGCGCTCCCGACCCGCGCCCGGCAGTGATCCTTTCCATCCTCCAAGGCGATGCGCTCGTCGTGCCTGCCGACGTGCTCGTCCTCAAGTACGCCCAGGCGCCGTTCGGCGTCGATGCCCAGGTCGTTCGCCGCCTGAACAAGAGCGGCGCAGGAGTCTTCCCCGACGTGTCGCTCCCACGGCCGGGGTCGGTGACGCTGGTCGACTCGCGCGGCCTGCTCGGCGCCGGCATGGTGCTGTTCGTCGGCGTCGTTCCGCTCGGGCAGTTCGGCTACGCCGAGATCCGGTCGTTCGCGAGCGACGCCCTCGCGGCGCTGGCCGACGCCATGCCCGAAGCGGCGGAGGTCGCGTTCACGCTGCACGGCGTCGGATTCGGGCTCGACGAGACCGAGGCGTTTCGCGCCGAGCTGGCCGGGATCGTCGAAGCGATCGAGCGCGGCGCGCACCCGAAGGCGCTGCGTCGCATCGTCATCGTCGAGCACGACCCGCGCAGGGTCGAGCGGCTGCAACGGCAGCTCGACGAGATCCTTCCCGCCGGCGCCGCGGTGTCGCCGCTGAAGCAGGCGACGGCCGCGTTGCAATCGGACGCGCTGCGAACCGCGGGCGAGGCGTCGCGCGACAAGGCGCACGTGTTCGTCGCGATGCCGTTCGCCAGGGAGTTCGACGACCGCTTCCATTACGGCATCCACACCGCGATCAGGAACGCAGGCTATCTCTGCGAGCGTGCCGACATGGCGACGTTCACCGGCGACATCCTGCTGTGGGTCAAGCAGCGGATCGCGACCGCCGAGCTCGTCGTCGCCGACCTCTCCGGCGCCAACCCCAACGTCTATCTCGAAGTCGGCTACGCGTGGGGAAAGGGATTGCCCACGGTGCTCCTCGCGAGCGACGAGAAGGATCTGCTGTTCGACGTGCGCGGTCAGCGCTGCCTCGTGTACGCCAACAGCATTCGCGTGCTCGAGCAGCTCCTCACCGACGAGCTCGGCAAGCTCGCCGTCGGCGACACGGGTCGCCGCTGAGGCGGCAAG
>JASLGD010000630.1 GCA_030150305.1 Caldimonas sp.
TCGTTCTCGATCGGTCCGCGCTGATTCGCGCCAGAGCGCGCGAGCGATCGACGCACGTCGTCGAAGCCGGCGGCGGACGCGAACGGACGACCGCGTGGTCCTATCGCGCCGTTCTCCGGAGCGAAACGAGGAACTTGTCCTACGTCGCGCAGCCGCCTGATGGCTAGGCTTGCGTCCATCGCCTGCCCGCAGGTAGACGGGTCGGAGCGAACCGATCGACTTCGGTGCGCATGACGAGCGCGCTGAGCCATGGGCCTTGACGACGCGATCTATGCGCTGAAGAGACTCGGTGAGTGCCATCCTCCCGATGAGGCACGCGCGGTGCGCGGCCTCGAGGCACTGCATGCGTTGCTCGCCCGGCAGGGAGACGCTGATCTGCACGAGGCAGCGGCGCTGCTCGAAGTCTTCCTCGCGACCGGAAGCATCGCCTCGGGCCGGGAGAGCGTCGAGCGGACGAAGGTCCTGGCCGAGGCCGTGCAGCGAGCCAGCGCGCGCTGAGGGCGCCACGACGCCGCTGCCGCGCCGCCGCCGGGCCACGGCCGGCGAAGGTGGCACACTCGACCGACGCTCGGCCGCCGATGCGGCCATCGCAACCCGAGAGGAGACATCGATGCTGACGGTGGAGAAGACGGCCGACTACGTGAAGCGCTGGGTCGCCGCGTTCGAGTCGAAGGACCTCGATCGCGTGCTGGCCTTCTACACCGACGACGTCATCTTCCACTCGCCGCTGGTGGCGCGGCTGAGCCATGACCCCAGCGGCACCGTGCAGGGCAAGGCGGCGCTGCGCGCTTACGTGAAGCGCGGCTTCGAGGTCTTCGACCACATCGACTTCACCGTGCTCGACGTGCTGCGCGGCGTCGACAGCATCGCGATCCACTACAAGGGCATCACGGGAACGCACGTCGTCGAGGTGCTGTTCTTCGACAAGGACGGCGCGGTCCGCGAGTCGTACGTGCACTACGCGTCGGCCTGATCGGCGACGCGTGGTCGAACGTCCGGCAGGCCGGACCGTGCTCCGGCGCAACGCTAGCGCGCGCGCAGGTCGCCGTCGACGAACGTGATCCGCGGCGTCAGCGGGTTGACGTGGCGCGCGACCCGGCCGCTCGCGGCATCGGACACCTCGACCGTCGGCAACGCGCGACCGCTGTCCGACGACGACGGACCCGGCCTCTGCGCGCAAAGACGAGATGCGCCGGCAACCCGATCACGCGCCCGCACGCTGCCTGCGCTCGCCGGCGCCGGCGACGCACCCGCGATCAGCCGGTGGCCGCGGCCCGCAGCTCCGCGTCGGAGAGCGCAGCACAGGCAACGCCGGCCTCGCGCGCGATGGCGCGATCGGTGCAGCGTCCGTTCCAGACGAGAACGCCGCCGCGAAGGCCCGCATCGTCGAGCAGGGCGCGCGCGATCCCCTTGCCTGCGAGAGCGCGCGCGTACGGGATCACCGCCGCGGAGATCGCCTCGGCCGCTTCGCGCGGCGTTGCCGAGGGCATGTTCGGCACCGCGTAATGGATCACGCCCTCCTCGACGTACGTCGGATCGGCGTGGCTCGTCGGACGCGACGTCTCGGCGACGCCGCCCTCCTCGATCGAGACGTCGACGATCATCGCGCCCCGCTTCATCCGCGCGACGAGCGAGCGCGGCAGCAGCTTCGGCGTGCGCTCTCCGGCCGCGAACACGGCGCCGACGACGAGGTCGGCGTGCACGGCCGCGGCTTCGACCGCCTCCGGCGTCGCCGTGCCGCGCCGAAGTTGCGTCACCCGGGCGCCCGCCGCGCGCGCCGCATCCGCCGCCGCATTGCCTGCGCGGCCGGCACCGAGGACGAGCACGTCCTCGGGACTGCGACCGAGCGCGCGCGCTGCGACCTGCAGCGCCATCCGCCCCGCGATGATCGACATCGGCGCGAGCAGCGGAAAGCCGCCGCTCGCGTCGCGCACGGCCTCGTCTGCGATCGCGGTGACGCCGCTGGCGAGGACCTTGCGCGTGAGCTCGGGATGGCCGACGAGGTGGTGGTAGCCGAAGACGACCTGTCCCGCGACCGTGCGCGCGAGGTCCTGCTCCTGCAGCTCCTTGACCTTGACGACGAGCTCGGCGCGCCACGCCGCTTCGGCGGCGACGACGCGCGCTCCCGCGTGCCGATAGTCGTCGTCGGCGAATCCGGCGCGTGCGCCGGCGCCTCCCTCGACAGCGACGTCGTGGCCGTCGCGCGTCAGCAAGGCGACGTCGGCGGGAACCAGCGCCACTCGCCGTTCGCCCGGCTTGGTCTCGGCTGCAACGGCGATGCGCATACCCGGCTCCGACCGCCTCGATGGACGGATTCTCGCAAGCTCGTGGACAGCGAGCGGACGAAGTGGAAGAGTGTCGCGCAGCGCGTCGGGCTCGCCGCCGACCGACGACAGCAAGGAGACACGATTGAGCGATGACCTGAAGGACTGGATCGGCCGCCGCGAGACGCTGCGCGACACGATCACCGCCGCGCCGGTGCGCGGGTTGAACGCGACGCTCGACCATCCGGCGATGCCAGTCGAGAACGGCACCGCGCTCTTCCCGCTTTGGCACTGGCTGTACTTCCTGCCGCAGCACCGGCAGAGCGAGATCGGCCCCGACGGGCACGCCAGGCGCGGCGCGTTCCTGCCGCCGGTGCCGCTGCCGCGGCGCATGTGGGCCGCCAGCGAGCTCGAGTTCCGCTCGCCGGTGCGGGTCGGCGATGCCGTCGAGCGCACGTCGACGATCGCGGACGTCTCGGCGAAGGAGGGGCGCAGCGGCAAGCTCGTGTTCGTCAAGGTGCGCCACGAGGTGCGCTGCAACGGCAGCGCGGATCCGGCGATCGTCGAGCTCCACGACATCGTCTATCGCGAAGCGAAGCGACCCGGCGACGTCGAGCCACCGCCGCAGGCAGCGCCGGCCAACGCGACGTGGCAGCGCCAGGTGGTGCCCGACGAGGTGCTGCTCTTTCGCTACTCGGCGCTGACGTTCAACGGCCACCGCATCCACTACGACCGCAAGTACGTCACCGAGGTCGAGGGCTACCCGGGCCTGATCGTCCACGGCCCGCTGATCGCGACGCTGCTGATGGACCTCGTGCGCCGCAACGCGCCCGAGGCGCAGGTTGCGACGTTCCGATTCAAGGCGGTGCGGCCGACGTTCGACCTCCACCCGCTGCAGGTGAACGGCGAGCGCGACGGCGCCACCGTGAAGCTCTGGGCGCAGGACCACGAGGGCTGGCTGACGATGGACGCGTCGGCGACGTTGAGGTGACGCCATGCAACCGCTGAACGACATCACCGTCGTCTCGCTGCTCGCCGAGCTCCGGCTCGGTGCCGCCGCCGTGCGCGCGGCGCGCGACGCGGAGGCAGCAGCATGAACGCGCTGCCGCGCAGCTATCTGTTCGTGCCGGGCGACCGGCCGGACCGGTTCGCGAAGGCGCTCGCCACCGCCGCCGACGCGGTCGTCGTCGACCTCGAGGACGCCGTCGCGCCGGCGGCCAAGGAAGCGGCGCGCGCAGCGGTCGCGGCGTTCGTCGCCGCGACCGGCGAGCGCGCGCGACTCGTCGTGCGGATCAACGACGAGTCGACCGCGTGGTTCGAGAGCGACCTCGCGCTGCTCCGCGACGTGCGCGCGCCCGCCGTCCTGCTTGCGAAGGCCGAGCGCGCCGAGACCACGGCGCGGATCCGCGCGACCTGCCCCGCCATCGACGTGCTGCCGCTCGTCGAAAGCGCGCGCGGCGTGCTGGCCGCCGAGGAGATCGCACGCGCGCCCGGCGTGCAGCGCATCGTCTTCGGCACGATCGACTACGCGCTCGACATGGGCCTCGAGGGCGAGCTCGCGGCGACGGTGGGCCTCGATGCCGCCGCGGCGCGCCTGGCGATGGCATCACGCGCGGCCGGCATCGGCTCGCCGGTCGCCGGCGTCAGCGTCGCGATCGACGACGAGTCGGCGCTCGTCGCCGACCTCGCGCGTGCACGCGCGCACGGCTTCGGCGCCAAGCTGTGCATCCACCCCAGGCAGATCGCCGCCGTGCACGCCGCGCTCGCGCCGACCGCCGATGAGCTCGCGTGGGCGCGCCGCGTCCTCGCGGCGGCCGATGCCGCCGGCGGAGCCGCCGTGCAGCTCGACGGCCGCATGGTCGACAAGCCCGTCATCGAACGCGCACGCCGCCTGGTGCAACGCGCGCGCTGAGCGTCGTCAAGGCGAACGACGCCTGCGCTGGCCGCGTCCGTCATCGGCTCTGGCGCCGACCGCCGTCACGCGCCGGCTTCCAGGACGTCGCGCACCTTGCTCGCGAGCTCGTCGAACGAGAACGGCTTGGTCAGCAGCTGGACGCCGGGATCGAGCCGGCCGTGGTGGACGATGGCGTTGCGGGCGTAGCCGGTCGTGAACAGCACGCGCAGCGTCGGCCAGCGCGCCGTCGCCTGCGCAGCGAGATGGGCGCCGCTCATGCCGCCCGGCAGCACGACGTCGGTGAACAGCAGATGGACGTCGCCGTGCTGCTGCTCGAGCACGCGCAGCGCCGAGCGCGCGTCTGCGGCCTCGAAGACGACGTAGCCCAGCTCGCGCAGGCTCTCGACCGACTGCGCGCGCACGTCCTCGTGGTCCTCGACGACGAGCACCTTCTCGTGCTGCGCCCGCGCCGGCGCCGAAGCCGGCAGGACGTGGCCGTTGTCGGCGCCGCTGCCGGCGTGCAGGCGCGGCAGGTAGATGCGGATCGTCGTGCCGATGCCGAGCTCGGAGTAGATCTTCACGTGCCCGCCGGATTGCTTGACGAAGCCGTAGACCTGGCTCAGCCCGAGTCCGGTGCCCTGGCCGATCGGCTTGGTCGTGAAGAACGGCTCGAACGCGCGCGTGACGGTTGCCGCGTCCATGCCCTGCCCGGTGTCGGACACCGAGAGCATCACGTACTGGCCGGGCGACGCGTCGGGGTTCGAGCTCGCGTACGCCTCGTCGATGCGCGAGTTCGCCGTCTCGATCGTGAGCCGGCCGCCGTCCGGCATCGCGTCGCGCGAGTTCACCGCGAGGTTGATGATCGTGTTCTCGAGCTGGTTCGCGTCCGCCTCGATCTGCCACAGCCCGGCACCGAGGACGGCTTCGATGTCGATCGTCTCGCCGAGCGTGCGATGCAGCAGATCGGACATCCCGTTCACCAGCACGTTCAGGTTGATCGGCTTGGGATCGAGCGGCTGCCGTCGGGCGAACGCGAGCAGGCGCTGCGTCAACGCGGCCGCGCCCTTGGCGCCGTTGACCGCGGCGTTGACGGCGCGCAGCGCGCGCGCCGCGTCAGGCGCGAGGCTGCGGCGGACGAGCTCGAGGTTCGAGAGGATGACCTGGAGCAGGTTGTTGAAGTCGTGCGCGACGCCGCCGGTCAGCTGCCCCACCGCCTCCATCTTCTGCGACTGGCGCAGCGCCTCGGCCTGCGCTTCGATCTGCCGCGTGCGATCGGCGACCTGCTGCTCGAGCGTCGCGTTCAGGTCGCGCAACGCGACTTCGGCGCGCTTGCGCTCCTCGAGCTCGCGCTGCACGCTTTCGCTCAGGCGCGCGTTGTCGAGCGCCACCGCCGCTTCGGCAGAGAGCCCGGACAGGCTGCGCTCGGAGCGCGCCGTGAAGACGCCGGGGTTCGCGTGGCCGAAGAAGAGGCCGCCGACGACCTCGTTCGTCCTCGACACGACCGGCACCGCCAGGTAGCTGCGCACCGGCAGGTGCCCCTCCGGCATGCCGCGGTAGGGCGCGTTGCGGCCGTAGCGAGGGTCGGCGGTGATGTCGTCGGAGCGGACGATCCCTTCGCCTCTGAAGGTCGGTGCGAACACCGCCGTGTTGCGCGGCATCGGAAAGCGCTCGAACTTCTCGCGCGGCGCGCCCGACAGCGTGTAGAGCGTGTAGCTTTCGCCGGCCTGGTCGACGACGTTGTAGAAGAAGGCGCCGAACTCCGCGCCGGTGAGCTCGACGCCGGCGTCGGTGATGATCTGGACGAGCCGATGCACGTCGTTCTCGAGCGCGACCGCGGTGCCGACGCGGTTCAGGATCTCGAGCACGTGCGTCTCTTCGCGCAGCGCCTGCTCGGCGTCGCGCTGCGCGGTGCGATCGCGCACCACCTTGACGAAGCCGACGTGGCGCCCGTGCGGGTCGCGCATCGGGCTCATCTCGCCGACGGCCCAGAAGGTCGAGCCGTCCTTGCGGACGCGCCAGCCCTCCTCGCCTCCGCCGCGTCCGTCCCTGGCCGCGTCGCGCATCTCGCCGGCGAGCCTGCCCGACGACTGGTCGGCCGCGGTGAAGAGACCGTCGAGGCCGCGGCCGCGCATCTCGCGCTCGCTCCAGCCGAAGAGTCGCTCCGCGCCCGCGTTCCACGTCACGACGCGGCCCCCGGTGTCGGTGCTGATGATCGCGGTGTCGATGGCGCTGTCGACGATCTGCCGCCACTCTGCCGAAGTCAACTGCGCGGGCGCGTCTGGATCGTCGATGCTCATCCGCCGCCATCGTGGGGGAGCGCGACGGTGCGCTTTGTCAGAGAACGCCTAGGCTCGGCGTCGGACAGGCTGATAGGCGAAAGAACGCGCGCAGGGTCCGCGCGAGCGGGACACGCGTGGTTGAAGCGCGGCTCTCCAGGTTCGCGCCACCGTCAAAAGCGTCGAGCTGGGGCAGCTGCTGGGGGGACGTCCATCGTGCGCTGGGCAACGGTCACGCGCGGCCCGAAGCGCCCTCGGCTGGCGATTGCGAGCGTCGCGGCGCAGACCGGTGTCCCTGGATGACGACCGGCTCGATGCCGGCATGGCGAATCAGCGCCAGCGTGTTGCGCGACGTCGCGCACGCCGGGTTGTGGAAGATCGTGACGCCCATCGGTGTCTTCCCAAAACGGTTCACCGCGTCGTCGGGACGCGTGCCTCGTACCACCCCTTGCTGCCGTTGACGACGCGAACGACCAGGAGCATCACGGGCACTTCGATCAGCACGCCGACGACGGTCGCCAGCGCGGCGCCCGACTGGAATCCGAACAGGCTGATCGCAGCGGCGACTGCGAGCTCGAAGAAGTTGCTGGCGCCGATCAGCGCAGAGGGGCAGGCCACGCTGTGCGATTCGCCGAGTCGGCGATTCAGCCAGTAGGCGAGCGCCGAGTTGAAGAAGACCTGGATCAGGATCGGCACCGCCAGCATCGCGATCACGAGGGGTTGCTGCAGGATCGCCTCGCCCTGGAACGCGAACAGAAGGACCAGTGTGGCGAGCAACGCCGCGATCGACCACGGGCCGATCTTGGCCAAGGCGGCATCGAACGCTGCCTGCCCGCGTCCAAGCAGGAACTTCCGCCACGCTTGGGCGATGACGACCGGGATCACGATGTACAGCACGACGGAGGTCAGCAGCGTGTCCCAAGGCACGGAGATCGACGACAACCCCAGCAGCAGCGCAACGATCGGCGCGAACGCGAACACCATGATGGTGTCGTTCAAGGCGACTTGGGACAGGGTGAAGAGCGGGTGGCCGTTGGTCAGCCGGCTCCAGACGAACACCATCGCCGTGCACGGGGCCGCGGCCAGCAGGATCAGGCCAGCGACATAGCTGTCGAGCTGCGCGGCCGGCAGCCATGGCGCGAACACGTGACGGATGAAGATCCAGCCGAGCAGCGCCATCGAGAACGGCTTGACGGCCCAGTTCACGAAGAGCGTGACGCCGATGCCGCGCCAGTGCTGCCGGACCTGCTGCAACGCCCCGAAGTCGACCTTCAGCAGCATCGGGATGATCATCACCCAGATCAGCAAGCCGACCGGAAGATTGACCTTGGCGATCTCCAGCCGGCCGATCGCCTGAAACGGTGCCGGAAACGACTGACCGAGGACGATTCCTGCGACGATGCAGATGAAGACCCAGAGCGTCAGATAGCGCTCGAAGGTGCCCATTGGTGCCGGCGCAGGGCGGGCGGCGACGGTCGCTGTGTTCATTCTTGGTCGGCTTTCAGCACGCGCTGCTGCCCTGCCGCGCCGGCAGTCGTGGTCGTCGTGCTCAGCGTTGACCGATGTCCCTGACCTCGTGCTGGAGCACCATGGAATCGAGGCTTTCGATCGGCAACGAGAGCATCAGGTCGATGCGGCGCTTGAGCGTCACCGCCGTAGCGCGGAACTGCTTTCGCTTTTCGTCATCGCTGCCCTCGACCGCTGCAGGATCCGGGACACCCCAATGGGCTGTCATCGGTTGCCCCGGCCAGAACGGGCACGTCTCGCCGGCGGCGCGATCGCAGACGGTGAACACGAAGTCGAGCTGCGGCGCATCCGGGCCGCTGAACTCGTCCCAGCTCTTGCTGCGAAAACCATCCGTCGGGATGCGCAGCTCGGCCAGCGCACCGAGGGCGAACGGATTGACAGCCCCGGTCGGATGACTACCGGCGGAATACGCCTTGAACCTGCCGCGCGCAGCGTCGTTCATCAGGCCTTCGGCGATGATCGAGCGGGCCGAGTTGCCCGTGCAGACGAAGAGCACGTTGTAGACCTTGTCGGCCATGGCGAGCTCCTAGCAGCAGGAGACTTGCTTCACGGGGACTCCGACCGGCTTTCCCCGCACGGGCGCGTTGCCGCAGGAGGCGGCCGATTCCTGCGGCACCCCGGCGGTGTGTTGGCTGAATGTCGGGATGCTGTCGAGGGTGTGGAAGTGCTCCCAGGCGATCCCCTGCGGGTCGGTGACCCAGTGCTTTTCGCTCCGGGCATAGCAGCAGGTCGTCTCCCCTTCGTCGAGGACGGCCATGTCGGCCGCCTGAGCGCGCTGCTTCAGCTCCGCGAGCTCGTCCTCGTTGTCGGTCTGGAAGCCGAGGTGGTCGACGCCGGGCTTGCCGCCGCGCGTCGAGATCGCGAAGTTGATGCGCGGATCTTCGATCATCCATTTCGCGTAATCGCTCTCGAGCCGCGTCGGCTCTGCCGCGAAGAGCTTGCTGTAGAAGGCGACGCTCGTCTTCAGATCATCGACGTGGGCGTGAACATGGAAGCGCTTCATGATCTCTCCAGATTTACGTGGGTCAGCAGCAGGAGTCGGCCGTTGCCTGGACGGCGCAATTTGCACCCTGGCAACAGTTCTCGGTGAGGTAGCCGAGCAGCGCGTTCATGCGATCGAAGGCCGCTCGGTAGATGATGTTGCGGCTGGCGCGCTCTTGGGTCACCAGGCCGGCATGGGTCAGTTCCTTGAGGTGGAACGACAACGTGTTCGGCGGAATTCCGAGGCCCTCGGCCATCGCCCCAGGCGTGAGCCCCGTTCGGCCACGCACGACCAGCGCGCGAAACACCTGCAGGCGGACCGGCTGGGCCAGCGCGGCAAGCGCCTGGACAACCTCTTTGTCTTCCATCGTTCGATGTTATTCGAACGGTGGAACGTTTGCAAGTGCCTCGGACGAGCGGTCTCCGAGCTACGGATCAGAGTCGAAGCGTGTTGCGCGGACAAGCCGGGCGCATGCACCAGCGCCCAGCCGCCCTGTATGCATCGCTATTGGCTGAACGCGACTCCGTTGAAGCTCGCAAAGCCGATCGCGCTACTGGTCGCCGCAGGCCTGAGATCGCCATATGCGTCGATCGAGTAGACGGCGACATGTCCACCGTCGGGCGCGGTGTAGATGACAGCGAGCCACTTGCGGTCGGGCGAGACGGTGATGTCGGTCGGAACGCCAGGCAGCGGAATCGACTTGTAAAACGCCCCGCCCTTGCCGTCGCTGAAGAAAATCGAGATGGCGCTCGCCGGGCTGTTGCCCGAGTACCAGAGATTGCCGGGCCCCTTGGCGAGCCAGCACGGGGCATTGCCGTTGGGAAAAGGCGGCGTCGGGCCGGCGATCGGATAGACGTTGCGATCGGCGTCGATCAACGCGAGGCTGTTGACGCTGTGGGCAGGGTCGAAACCCAGGACGTCGCCCCAGAACGCTGCCCCGAGCGGGGTGTCGTTGGCACCCGCCGGAAGTGCCACCGTTGCTGCGTTGCCGGCGAGCGCGCCTTGGCCAGACAGAGGCAATTGCACGACGGACCCCGACTTCATCGTCACCGCCGCCCACGTGCGACCCGTCACCACCTGTGCCGCGGACGCATCCGCGAGCGCGACCGTCGCGCCGTCGACTCTGCCGGATGGCCAAGCATGACTCTCGACGCAGTTTGCGCCGACGGCAAACAGGTGCTCGTGCTTGATCGCGACCGAGACGGGCCGAGTGCAACCGGCGGCCAGGCCGATGACCCTGCCAATGCGCACGAAATCCCCTTCGCGCACCAGCTGAGTCACTGAGTTCGAGCCGAAGTTCGCGACCGCGCCGAGCTCGTCTTGAAACTGCACGCTGCCGGCGTTGCCGCCCGCGCCTCCGGCGCCGCCCGTGGCCAACGCGGTCACGTAGGAGAGCGATGGCGGACCGTTCGTCTCGAGCCTGAAGACGACGATGTTGTTCGCGGTCGCGTTGTTCGTGCTCGTCACGAGCAGGGTGGCGCGGCCAGGGCGCGATCCGTGCTCGTTATCGTCTGCGACGGCCGGACCGGCCGTGAGGCCTAGTGTGACTAGCGCGCCGGCAAGCGCGCAGATGACAGTTCCCCGCAGTTTCATGGATGCTCCTCGACATGGTTGGCCAGGCTCGCCGACCGCATTGCGATCGTGCATGCCGCGCGCAAGCGCCTAGATTGGTCACCTCCGCGGACGCGGGCTTACGCGCAAATTGCGTGAAAGCAGCGACGCCGGCCTGTCTGGAGCCAACGCCTGTGCGCTGTTCACAGGCCGTTGCTCGACGGTCTCCACGGCCCGCGCGTCCGGGCCCAGCCTTCGCGGGCGAAGTGATCTCCCTATCGCCTGAAAGCTCCCGACATCCGCGGGTCAGATCTGATCAAGACCCAGAAGATCAGCAGATGGGAAATGAGGACCGCGGGCGCGTAGAACGTATAGATGTACCAGACCGTCCGGAGTTCGAAGCTCGGCACATTCAGAGTCAGAACGCCACGCACTCCATTGAGCAGGTCCGCGAATCCCCACAGATTCGTCAACCACACGAGAGGAACCGCAAGACGCCAGTTCCTCCGCAGAACAACGATGGAAGCCAGGGCGAGCGCCGCTTCCAAGAGATCGCCGTAAGCAGCACTGGCGAGGAAATCTCCGGGCAGTTTCGGATCGACCATGCCGGTAACCAACAAGGTCATTCCCACATAGCGCGGCACATGGACAAAAAGCAGCAAAACCAGCGCAGCGTCGCGAGACTGTTTGGCAAGTGCTGGCCAGACGTACCACACAGTGACCAGCCCGAAGACGCAGAGACTCGTAAGAAGCTGCATCCAGAAGATCGCGACGCTGTCCATTCCGACACTCCTGTTCACTAGTTTGCAGTCGGGCTCGGCTTCGTCCTGATCGCAAGCGTGGTTGTAGCTCCTCGTTAGGCAGCGGCCCGACGCGGTGCATTACTGCTCTTCGGTCGACGAGCATCGCGCCCCTCGGATCATTCAGATTCGCGCGCGCAACTCCCTCACACCGCGCCCGAGCTTTCGCCGCAACAGGACGCGCAACGTCACTCCATCGGAGTAGCCGACCTGCGTCGCGATTCGATCGACGCTCTCGCTGCTCGTGCGCAACATGTGCACCGCACGCTCGACACGAAGATCCTGGAAGTACGACAACGGGGTCTTGCCCAGCACGCTGTGCAAGCGCCGCGCAAGCGTGCGCTTGCTGGCGCCCACGGCGATCGCCGCTTCTTCGAGCGAGAAGCCGCGCTCGAGCTGCTGGCGGGCCCACCGTTCGAAGCGCTCGACCAAGGGGTCGGCATGCGAGAGGTGATCGGGGATCACGAACTCGGCTTGCGAGCCCCGCGCCTCGACGAGCAGGTAGCGCGCGGTCAGCGACGCCAGCGCCGGGCTGCGGCTGCGGACGATGCTCAGCGAAAGATCGAGATGCGCAAGGGCGGCGCCAGCCGTGATGACGCGCGCCGAGTTCACGAGCATGCTGGACTCGTCGAGCGCCACGCCGGCATAGCGCTGCCGAAACATCGGCGCCAGCCACCACGACGTCGTGGCGCGCTGCCCATCGAGCAACCCGCTCTCGGCCAGCACGAAGGTGCCGGTGCATGCGGCCCCGGCGACTGCACCCGCCTTCGACCACTGTCGCAACGCGCCGGCCGCGTCGGACACGTCGGCCCGTGCGAGACGAGCCGCAAGCGTGTCAGGCATCTTGGCGCCGAGCGCGGGCACAAGGACGACGTCGGGCTTGGCCACATCGTCCACGCGCACGACCGGCACGGTCAGCCCCTGCGCGGTTCGCACCCGCCGTCGCACGCCGACCACCGTCACGTCGACAGGAGACGGCACGTGCGCGAGCGACGCGGCCAGTTGGTTCGCCGTCCCGAGCGTGTCGGTCAGGGCGGCGAGGCCGAGGTCGAACACGCCGTCGAGAGCCAGAATGTGGATGCGCATGGCAGCAATGATATCGATCTTGGCGTTCTTGCCACTCGATGATTGCCCACCCGGCGCCGAGACTTGCGACTCGCCAGTTCATTCACCTTTGAAGAGAGACGCACGCCATGTCCAAACTTGCCTTGTTCGTCCGCCTCGAAGCCAAGCCCGGACAAGAGGAGGCGGTCGCCACTTTTCTGGCCGGCGCGCTGCCCCTCGCCAATGCCGAGTCGGGCACCACCACCTGGTTCGCGCTGCGATTCGGCCCGTCGACCTTCGGTGTCTTCGACACCTTCGCCGACGAGGAAGGCCGCCAGGCACACCTGCGTGGCCCGATCGCCGCGGCGTTGATGGCCAACGCCGCCGCGTTGCTCAGCACGCCGCCGAACATCGAGAAGATCGATCTGCTCGCGGCGAAGTTGCCGGGCTGACGAAGCCCGGGCGACGCAGGTTCCGCACGATCAGGTGTTCGCAGCGGTCGCCGGCGCGGCCCGCGCCGGCGCATCCGCGTTGCGCGCTTCTTCGAGCAGTTGCCGAATCACCTGCTCCGACTTGTCGTACTCGCCCTCACCGAAGTGGTGGAAGCGGATGCGGCCTTGCGCGTCGATGAAGTAGTTCGCCGGCCAGAACTGATTCGAGAACGACTTCCAGATCGCGAAGTCGTTGTCGATCACGACCGGGAACTTGAGGTCGAGATCGCCGACTGCGCGCTTGACGTTCTCGAGCTTGCGCTCGAAGGCGAACTCCGGCGCATGCACGCCGATGACGACCAGCCCCTGGTCCTTGTACTTCTCGGACCACTCGCGGACGTGCGGCAGGGCGTTCTGGCAATTGACGCACGCGAAGGTCCAGAAATCGATGAGGACCACCTTGCCGCGCAAGGATTGCGACGACAACGGCGGCGAATTGAGCCAGGTCCGATTGCCGGGCAGCTCAGGCAGCGTTCCCTCCACCGGAAGCGACAGCGAAGGCACCGTCACCGGCGTCGCCGCGGCGACAGTCCTGGCCAGGATCATGTCGACCGCTCGCCGTGCGTCGGGCGAGACGGCCGCCCGGGGCGAGGGATGTCCTTCGAGCCGATCGAGCAATGCCTGCTCGACGGCGTTGCTTCCCGAAGGCAGTCGCGCCAGGAGCGCGGTGTCCCAACCGAACCCAACGACGGTCACTCCGGCCAGCACGGCAACGCCGAGGCCGCGGCGCACCCATTCGCTCGCGCCGAGCGAACGGGTCATCGACTTGAAGAACCGCCCGCCGACCCAGAGTACCAGGCCCAGGGTCGTCGGCGCACCGGCGGCGTAGGCGAGCAGGAGCAGAGACGTGTGCGCGCTGGCGCCTTGCAGCGCCGCAGTCGTCAGCACGAGGCCGAGCACCGGACCCGCGCAGGGTGCCCACAACAAGCCGGTGGCCACGCCGAGCACGACCGAAGGCAGGACCGTTCGCCCGCTCGTTCGCGCATCGAGTTCGGCCTTCGCACTCAGCCGATCGCCGAGCGCGACCAGCGGACGAGTCAGGCGTTCGGCGAGGCGGGGCCAGGCGAGTGTCATGCCGACGAGGGCCAGCACGGCGATCGCGATCGCCCGCCCGGCTTCGTTGGCCTCGGCCGCCCAGGCGCCGCCGAGGGTCGCCAAGGTGGCGACGGCCGCGAAGCTGATGGCCATCCCGACCAGCATCGGCAAGCCGTTGCGAAGAAAGGACCGTCCGGCTCGCGCGAACACGAAGGGAAGCACCGGCAGGATGCACGGCGCCAGGATGGTCAGCGCACCGGCCGGATAGGAAAGCAGAAGAAGCGTCATGGAAGGGCCTCGGGTGATGCGACTGTGTCGGCGATCGCTTCGAGTTCTTTCAGCGAGTCCAAGAGCCGCAGCGCGCCGCGTTCACCGGCCGGGAGCAGCCTGGAGCCCGTGTTTTGTAACGTTCGCTACAATGCCGGTCGCTAGCTGGAGAACATGTGGTCAGACCCCGCGAATTCGACGAACGGACCGCCCTCGATGCCGCCATGCATTGCTTCTGGAGGAAGGGGTTCGAGGCGACCTCCGTGCGTGATCTCGCGGCCGAAATGGGCATCACCGGCACCAGCCTGTACAACGCGTTCGGCGACAAGAAGTCGCTTTATCGGCGGGCGCTGTCTCACTACCTCGACCAGAGCGTGCGCGAGCGCATCGCGCGGCTCGAGCGCTCGTTGCCTCCCGCCGAAGCAGTCGCTGCTTTCTTCGCCGAAATCATCGACCGGTCGATGCGAGATCGGCAGAGCAAGGGGTGCATGCTCGTCAATACCGCGCTCGAGGTCGCACCGCACGACCCCCAAATGCGCCGGCTCGTCGCCGACGAGCTCGCGCTGATCGAAGCGTTCTTTCGCCGTTGCGTCGAGCGGGCGCAGCAAGAAGGCAAGCTGTCGGGCACCGTCGACGCACAAGGCCTCGGGCGAATGCTGCTGGGGGTGCTGCTCGGGATCCGGGTGCTTGCCAGGACACGACCGGAGCGAGCTCTGCTCGAAGGGGTTGCACGACCTGCCCTCGACTGGATCGGCATGGGCCGTGCTGCGCCAGCCCTGCCGCGTGCGCAGAAACGGCCGCCGGTTCGGGCGCGCGCTCGGCCGGCATGATGCGATGAGCAAGAGCGCGTCGTGGTGCGAACGATCGGACGCGCGGCAGCGGCGATGAGCAACGAGGCCGTTCTCCCGTCGGGCCGGGCCGCCGCGCCGATGGTCGATCGTCGAGTCGCCGCCGGGATCGCGGTCGGACTCGTCGCCGCGAGCATCGGCGCCCTGTACTCGGTGTTTGCTCGCTGGGGTTCGGGCCACGGCCTGCATCTCCGCGTCGCTTTCGCGCATGTCGAAGCCGACTATCGGCAACGCGCCGAGCCCTCCGAAGTGCTCGAGCTCGTCCGAGCTCTTCCCGCTGCGGGGTCGACCCACCCCTCCTCTTCCACTCGCGAAAGCCAACCATGATCCGCTTCTACTACCACCCGTCGCCCAATCCCGCCAAGGTGGCGCTCTTCCTCGAAGAGACGGGCCTTCCCTACGAGCTCGTTCCGATCGACACCCGCAAGGGCGAGCAGCACTCGCCTGAGTTCACGGCGATCAATCCCAATGCCAAGACGCCGGCGCTGGTCGACGGCGATGTCGTCTTGTTCGACAGCAACGCCATCCTGCTCTTCCTGGCGGAGAAGACGGGCCGCTTCCTGCCACCCGACACGCCCGCCGATCGGGCCAGGCTGCTCTCCTGGCTGATGTTCGTCGCCTCCGGCATCGGCCCGTACTCGGGGCAAGCCGTGCACTTCAAGCACTACGCACCGGACCCCAAGGCTTACGCCGTCAATCGCTACGACTTCGAAGCCGAGCGGCACTGGAAGCTCGTCGATGGCCAGCTCGCCAAGAATCGCTACATGCTCGGCGACACCTACACCGTCGTCGACATGGCCGTCTGGGGCTGGGCGCGGGCGGTCCCTTTCGTTCTCGGTGCCGACGCCTGGGACAGGCTTCCCAACGTCAAGCGCCTGCTCGACGAGATCAATGCCCGGCCCGCCGCGCAGCGCGCCGAAGCGTTGAAGACCAGGAACGCCTACAAGACCGAGATGGACGACGAGGCGCGCCGCGCCATGTTCCCGCAGAACGCCAGGCTGACGGCCTGAGGTCGAGACGACCATGATCGATCTCTACTACTGGACCACGCCGAACGGGCACAAGGCGACCATGTTTCTCGAGGAGAGCGGGCTGCCCTACCGGATCCTTCCCGTCAACATCGGCAAGGGCGAGCAGTTCGAGCCGGCGTTCCTGCGCGTCTCGCCGAACAACCGCATCCCGGCGATCGTCGACCACGCACCCGCCGACGGAGGCGGGCCGCTTTCGGTGTTCGAGTCGGGGGCGATCCTCCTGTACCTGGCCGACAAGATCGGCCGCTTCATTCCCCCGGACCTGCGCGGCCGCAACGTCGCGCTCCAATGGTTGTTCTGGCAGATGGGCGGGCTCGGCCCGATGGCCGGACAGAACCACCACTTCCGCAACTACGCGGTGGAAAAAATCAAATACGCCATCGACCGTTACGTCAACGAGACCAACCGGCTCTACGGCGTGCTCAACAAGCGGCTTGCCGACCGGGAGTTCATCGCCGGCGACTATTCGATCGCCGACATGGCGAGCTACCCCTGGGTGGTGGGTTACAAGAACCAGAGCCAGAACATCGACGACTTCCCGCATCTGAAGCGCTGGCTGGAAACCATCCGCGAGCGTCCGGCCACGGTGCGCGCCTATGCCAAGGCCAAAGAAGTCAATCCGAACTTCGGCCAGCCCGCGATCCGCACCGAGGAAGAGCGCAAGCTGCTGTTCGGGCAAACGGCGGCGGTGGTGAAGTAGACGCTGGCTTTATCGTACGGGTAAATGTCATCGTCCGCGAAGGCGGACGATC
>JASLGD010000635.1 GCA_030150305.1 Caldimonas sp.
GCCACGACAAGCGCAGCGCGAGCGGCGCCGCAGCGACGAGGACCGCGATCCACAGGACCCCCGAGCCGGCGAAGCCGAGCAGGTTCTGGCTCGCGCGGCCGAGCACGAAGCCGAGCACGCCGCCGGCGTGCCCGCCCGCGACCTGCGCTTCCCACTGGTAGAGCCGCGTCCACTCGAGCGCGGCGCTCGCCGCCAGCAGCAGCGCGACGCCGAGCCACACCGACCACGCCGGTCGCGTCGCGCGCGGCGGCTCGGCCGGCGCGAGCGAGCTTGCGCGCAGCGCCCGCGCGAGCGCGCCGAGCCAGGCACGCGCGCCGACGACGATGGCCCACCAGACCGAGTAGCCGGCAAAGAAGAACGCGGCGTCCGAGAGCCAGGCGCCGACGACGCCGATGCGGTTGTGGATCGGCGTGCCGTCGCCCGAGGTCGAGAAGCCGGGATCGGCGGCGCTGTGCGTCGCCAGCGCGAGCAGGCCGAGCAGCCAGGCGACCGCGCCGACGAGCAGCACGACCTGCTCGCGCCAGTGCGGCGCATGCAGCGTCGCGGGACCGCGGGCCGGCGCGTCAGCGCCGTCGCCGCGAAGTGAACCGAGCGGAAACGTCATCCGCCGATTGTCGACTACGCCGTCAGCTGCTCCTTGATGACGACCCAGCCGTTCTCCTGCGTCTGCACCATCCCTCGGCCTTCCAGGTCTTTCATCACGCGGCTGACCATCTCGCGCGACGCGCCGACGACCTTGGCGAGGTCCTGGCGCGACACCTTGTTGCGGATGACCTTGATCTCGCCGTCCATCTCGGACATGTCGAGAAGCGTGCGGGCGACGCGGCCGTAGACGTCGAGCAGCGCGAGCGACTCGATCTGGCGGTCGGCGCTGCGCAAGCGCTGGACGAGGCCGCGCATGATCGCGTACGAGAGGCTCGAGTTCTCGGGAAGGCAGCGCGCGAACTCGGCGCGGCCGAGGATCAGCATGTCGGTCTGGACCTCGGCGCGGACGGTCGCCGAGTGCGGCTCGTTGTCGATCAGGCTCATCTCGCCGACGTAGTCGCCCGACTGCAGCACCGCCAGGATCACCTCGCGGCCGCGCGAGTCGGCGGTCAGGACGCGCGCCCTGCCGGTCAGGAGGATGAACAGCGCGTTGGACTTCTTGCCGTGCTCGACGACGATCTCGCCGCGCCTGAAGCGCCGCTTGACGACGCTGTCCGCAATGCCTTGCGCCTGCTCGTTCGTCAGAAGCGAGAAGAGCGGTACGCGCCGGATGAGATCGAGATTCGAGAGCATCGCCATACTGAGGAGCCTTTCTGGTTGCGGGGCGCATCCGCGCTGGCGTGAGATTCTCACGACGCGCGGTGCGGCTATTGTCCTCATTAACACGGTTGTTGCCATCCAGTTTCGCCCGCATGTCAGACTTGCGGCGCCGCCGCGACACCCACACTGCACCTCGCGACCATGCCCCAGCCCACGCATCACGCCGGCGTTCTGATCCTCGGCTCCGGCCCGGCGGGGTACACCGCCGCGATCTACGCCGCGCGCGCCAACCTGAAGCCGATGCTCGTCACCGGCATCGCGCAGGGCGGCCAGCTGATGACGACGACCGACGTCGACAACTGGCCGGCCGACGTCGACGGGGTGATGGGGCCCGACCTCATGCAGCGCTTCCTCAAGCACGCCGAGCGCTTCGACACCAAGGTCGTCTTCGACCACATCAACGAGGTCGACCTCGGGAAGCGCCCGTTCATCGCGCGCGGCGACTCGGCGACGTACACCTGCGATGCGCTCATCATCGCGACCGGCGCGTCGGCGAAGTACCTCGGCCTGGCCTCGGAGCAGACGTTCATGGGCCGCGGCGTCAGCGGCTGCGCGACGTGCGACGGCTTCTTCTACCGCGGTCAGGAGGTCTGCGTCGTCGGCGGCGGCAACACCGCGGTCGAGGAGGCGCTCTACCTCTCCAACATCGCGTCGAAGGTGCACGTGATCCATCGCCGCGACAGGTTCCGCGCCGAGGCGATCCTGGTCGACAAGATGATGGCCAAGGTCGCCGACGGGAAGATGCAGCTGCACCTGTGGTCGACGCTCGACGAGGTGCTCGGCAACGAGGGAGGCGTCGCCGGCGTGCGCATCCGCAACACGCAGAACGGCGCAACCGAGGAGATCGGCGTCACCGGCTGCTTCATCGCGATCGGGCACCAGCCGAACACCGACATCTTCAAGGGCCAGCTCGAGATGCGCGACGGCTACATCCTCACCAAGAGTGGCCTCGACGGCTTCGCGACGATGACGAGCGTCCCGGGCGTGTTCGCCGCCGGCGACGTCCAGGACCACGTCTACCGCCAGGCGATCACGAGCGCCGGCACCGGCTGCATGGCAGCGCTCGACGCGCAGCGCTTCCTCGAGCAGGCCTGAGCGGGCCCGCTGGGCTGGGCCGCCTGAGGCGGCTATAATTGCGGGTTTTCCGCGCCGAGACCCGCCGGGTCGGCGACGGCTCCCCAACAGTCACGGAGAAGCGTCATGGCACGCGTCTGTCAGGTAACGGGCAAGCGCCCGATGGTCGGGAACAACGTTTCCCACGCGAACAACAAGACGAAGCGCCGGTTCCTGCCGAACCTGCAGTACCGCCGCTTCTGGGTCGAGGGCGAGAACCGCTGGGTGCGCCTTCGCGTCAGCAACGCCGCGCTCAGGCTGATCGACAAGGTCGGCATCGACCAGGTCGTCGCCGAACTGCGTGCGCGCGGCGAGCTCTGATCAAGGAGAACGACGATGGCCAAGGGTGGACGCGAGAAGATCAAGCTCGAATCGACGGCCGGCACCGGTCACTTCTACACGACCGACAAGAACAAGAAGACGACGCCGGAAAAGCTCGAGATGATGAAGTTCGATCCGAAGGCACGCAAGCACGTGTCGTACAAGGAAGTGAAGCTCAAATAGGAGAGCGGGCTCGCTGCGCGAGCCTTCTCTTTCAGAGTTTCAGCCAAAAAAAAGGGTCGCCGCGGCGACCCTTTTTGTTTGAAGTGGCGACGCCTTTACGCGTGGGCGGCGCGCAGGCGAAGCGCGAATTCCTGCAGCGCGGCAATGCCGCTCTCCTCGGCCTTCTTGAGCCACAGCTGCAGATCGGCGACGAGCTGCTCGGCAGAAACGCCGGTGCGCGTCCACAGCAGGCGGAGCTCCTCGCGCATCGCGACGAGCTTGGCGAGATAGGGGCTCTCGGCCACCGCGCCGGCGACGTCGGCCTTGACCTCCTGCGGGATCTTGTCGTCGTCGCGGTGCAGCCAGCGACGCGCCAGCCGCATCTGGGCGAGACGCGCGGACGCGACGCCTTCGCTCTTCAGGCGCGCCAGCTCGGCGCCGCTCGCGTGGCGGAGGCTGCGCGCGAAGTTCGCCATGACCTCGTAGCGGTTGGCGATGATCGCCTCGAGCGTCTTGTTGTCGGCGACCGGCCTGATCGCGCCGAGCTTGAGCTGCGGCGCGGTCTTGCGCACGGTCGCCAGGCCGAGCGCCTGCAGCGCACGGATGTAGACCCAGCCGATGTCGAACTCGTACGGCTTGACCGAGAGCTTGGCCGACGTCGGATAGGTGTGGTGGTTGTTGTGCAGCTCCTCGCCGCCGATCACGATGCCCCACGGCAGCACGTTGCGGCTCGCGTCCGGCGCCTCGAAGTTGCGGTAGCCCCAGTAGTGGCCGATGCCGTTGACGATGCCGGCCGCGGTGACCGGGATCCAGAGCATCTGCACCGCCCAGACCGTCGCGCCGATCGCGCCGAACAGCATCAGGTTGACGATCAGCAGGACGCCGACGCCCTGCCAGCTGTAGCGCGAGTACACGTTGCGCTCGAGCCAGTCGTCGGGAGTGCCGTGGCCGTACTTGGCGAGCGTCTGCTCATTCTTGGCCTCGGAGCGATACAGCTCCGAGCCCTGCAGCAGCACGGTCTCGATGCCGCGCGTCTGCGGGCTGTGCGGATCGTCTGCCGTCTCGCACTTGGCGTGGTGCTTGCGGTGGATCGCGACCCACTCCTTGGTCACCATTCCCGTGCCGAGCCAGAGCCAGAGCCGGAAGAAGTGGGCGACCGCAGGGTGCAGGTCGAGCGCGCGGTGCGCCTGCGACCGGTGCAGGAAGATCGTGACCGACGCGATCGTGATGTGCGTGGTGACCAGTGCGAACAGCACCATCTGCCACCACGAGAAGCCTAGCAAGCCATCGGCCAACCAGCTGATCAGCCCATCCCACACCACGACGA
>JASLGD010000637.1 GCA_030150305.1 Caldimonas sp.
TCGCCGTCGCGCTGTTCGGCAGCGGGCGCATCGGCGCCGGTGCGGCGCTCGCGTGCGGCGCCGACACCGATCGCGGCTCGGCGTCGCGAACGAAGAAGCCGCGCTGCCGCCGCGCCTCGACGAGCCCGCGCGCCTGCAGCTGGTCGTACGCGGCGACGACCGTCGCCGGGCTGACGCCGTGCGTGCGTGCGCATTCGCGCACCGACGGCAGCCGCGCGCCCGGTGCGAGCAGGCGCTGCCGGATGCGCTCGGCGTAGCGCTGCGTCAGCTGCTCGGCGAGCGTCGTGTCGCTCGCGCGGGCGAGCGCGGCCGGCGCGCTCGCGGCGACGCGCGCCGGCGGGCCGCCGCGGCGTGTCGCTCGCGTCACCGATACAGTGCCCGTCCGCATCGCTCGATCTGTATTGGTCGTGTGCTGGTCCCGACTCTACACTGCGGCGAACGCCAACGGAGGCCGCGATGCGCGACACCCCTGCCGAAACGCCCTGGCGGCTCGCCGCCCGCACGTCGCGGATGAACGCGTCGGCGATCCGCGAAATCCTCAAGCTCGCCGAGCGGCCGGGAACGCTCTCGCTCGCCGGCGGGTTGCCGTCGGCGGCGACCTTCCCGGTCGAGGCGGTGCGCGAGGCGACCGCGCGCGTGCTGCGCGACTCTCCGCGCGAGGCGCTGCAGTACGCGGCGAGCGAGGGCTTCGCGCCGCTGCGCGAGTGGGTCGCGACGCGGATGGCGGCGCAGGGGCTCGACGTCGATGCAGCGAACGTCCTGATCACGACCGGCTCGCAGCAGGGCCTCGATCTCGTCGGCAAGGTGCTGATCGACGCCGGCAGCACGGTCGCGGTCGAGTCGCCGACGTACCTCGGCGCGTTGCAGGCGTTCGTCGCGTACGAGCCGCGCTTCGTCGCCGTCGACTGCGACGACGGGGGGCCGCTGCCCGCCGCGCTCGCCGAGCGGCGCGGCGCGCGCTTCCTCTATGCGCTCGCCAACTTCCAGAACCCGAGCGGCCGCTCGATCGATGCGCCGCGCCGCGCTGCGCTCGCGCGCGCCGCCGAAGCCGCGGGCGTGCCGATCGTCGAGGACAACCCGTACGGCGAGCTCTGGTACGACGCGCCGCCGCCGCCGCCGCTCGCGAGCCACTGGCGCGACGGCACCGTCTACCTCGGCAGCTTCTCGAAGGTGCTCGCGCCGGGGCTCAGGCTCGGCTACGTGATCGCGCCGCCGGCGCTCTTCGCGAGGCTCGTTCACGCCAAGCAGGCCGCCGACCTGCACACGCCGGTCTTCAACCAGCGCGTCGTCCACGAGATCGTCAAGGACGGCTTCCTCGACGCCCACGTGCCGACGATCCGCGCCCGCTACCGCGCGCAGCGCGACGCGATGGCCGCGGCGCTCGCCGCGCACCTGCCGACGACGGGGCCGCTCGCGTGCCGCTGGCGCACGCCCGCCGGCGGCATGTTCTTCTGGGTCGAGCTGCCCGCGCGCATCGACAGCGAGGCGCTGCTCGCCAAGGCCGTCGCGCGCGGCGTCGCGTTCGTCCCCGGCGCGCCGTTCTTCGCCGGCGCGCCGCGCAGGAACGCGATGCGGCTCTCGTTCGTCACGCTCGAGCCGGCGGCGATCGCGCGCGGCATCGGCACGATCGCCGAAGCGCTCGCCGAGCTGCACGACGAGGCGGATGGACCGCGCGTCGCTGCCGCGGGAGGCCGACGGTGAGCCGCTTCGCATTCGACCAGGTCGACGTCTTCACCGCGACGGCGCTGCGCGGCAACGCGCTCGCCGTCGTCCACGGCGCCGACGCGCTCGACGACGAACGCATGGCGCAGTTCGCGCGCTGGACGAACCTGAGCGAGACGACGTTCCTGCTCGCGCCGACCGAGCCGGCCGCCGACTACCGCGTCCGCATCTTCACGCCGACCGGCGAGCTGCCGTTCGCCGGCCACCCCACGCTCGGCAGCTGCCACGCGTGGCTCGGCCGCGGCGGCGCGCCGAAGCGCAGCGGCGAGATCATTCAGCAGTGCGGCGTCGGGCTCGTGCGCATCCGTCGCGACGGCGGCGCGCTCGCGTTCGCGGCGCCGCCGCTCGCGCGCCAAGACGTTGCCGCCGACGATCTCGACGCCGCCCTCGCCGCGCTCGGCGTCGGCCGTGATCGCCTCCAGGCCGCGCAGTGGCTGAGGAACGGACCGAACTGGCTGACGCTGCTGCTCGATTCCGCGGCGACCGTGCTCGCGCTCGCGCCCGATGCGGCGAAGATGGCTCGCTTCGCGACGGTGGGCGTCGTCGGCGCCCACGCGGCGGGCGGCGAGTGTGCGTTCGAGGTGCGCGCCTTCGTGTCGCAGCCGTCGCTGCACGAGGATCCCGTCACCGGCAGCCTCAACGCCGGCATCGCCGAGTGGCTGATCGGAAGCGGCCGCGCGCCCGACCGCTACGTCGCCGCGCAGGGCGCGCGGCTCGGCCGCGCCGGCCGGGTGCGCGTCGCGCGCGAAGGCGATGCGTTCTGGATCGGCGGCGAGTCGGTCACCTGCATCCGCGGCGACGTCGAGCTCTGACGTCGGCCGACGGCCGCTGCTTCAGCGACGGATGCGCCAGGCGCGAACGAGCCCGCGCCACGCCGCCGACGCGATCGGATCGCGCGCGCGCCGCAGCGCGACATAGCGCCGCGCGACGACCCAGCCGCTCGACGCGACCAGAGCGGCGAGCGCGCTGGCGAGGACGATCAGGGCACGCGAAGGCCTCGACTTGTGATCGGGCACGAGCGCGACGTCGACCTGCTGCAGCGACGGACCTTCCTTGGCTTCGTCGAGCTTGGCGATCTCGTACTGGCGCACCATGCTTTCGAGCAGCGTCTCCTGCAGCTTCAGCTCGCGGCGCGCGCGCACGTAGTCGACCGCGGCTTCGGGGAGCTTTCCGACCGGGAGGTCGACCGCGCTTCCAGGCGATCCGCCCTGCGCCGACTCCATCCGCGCGAGCTCGCTGCGCATCCCCTGCAGCTCGGAGTTGAGTCGGATCACCGCCGGGTTCTGCTCGGTCGCCGACGTTCGCAGCACCCTCAGCTGCACCTCGCGCTCGGCGATCTGCGCGCGCAGCAGCGCTGCATTGGTGATCAGCGCCTCGGCCTGCTTGTCGAGGACGATCACCCCCGACTTCTCCTGCACGCTCTTCAGCGCCTGCTCGGCCTTGACGAGGTTCTCCTTGGTGTCCTGCAGTTGCTTCTCGAAGAAGACGCGGCGCAGTTGCGCCTCGGAGACCGCGAGCCGGCCGAGCAGCTTGGTCACCTCGGCCTCGTGCGCGTTGGCCAAGTCGGCGGCGAACTGCGGGTCCTTGTCGTCGACCTCGACGTTGATCAGGCCGCTCTTCTTGTCGGCGCTGACGCGGATGTAGCCGAGCACGACCCGGCGGAGCGTTTCGTGCGTGTCGACGCCGTAATGCTTCTTCAGGTCGAACTTGGCGTCGAGGCCGCGCAGCACGCTGTCGCTCCTCAGCAGCGCGACGTAGAGCTCGTCGGGCGACTTCGCGGCGAAGCCGCCGGCGAGCCCGCCGAGCGAGCCGAGCGCGGCGATCGCCGCCGCGGAGTTGCTCTGCTGCTGCGAGCCCGGCGCGAGGAACGCGGTCCGCGCCGTGTAGATCGGCGGCAGCAGGAGCGCGACGACGAGCGCCGCGAGCGCAACGGCAGCGGTCACGATCGCGACGGTCCGCTTGCCCTCGCCGAGCCAGGTCAGGATCTCGGTGAGCGACAGCGCGGGCGCGTCGTCTTCCTCGGTGTCGTAGAGCGCCTGCAGGGCGGCCTGCGGCGTCGTCGAATCGGCACTCAGCATGGCTACTGGAGCGAGTGGATCGCGGCGATGCCGATCCCGAACCCGGAGAAGATCTGCGCGAAGTCCTTCAGGTTGCGCACGAGGGCGCGTCCCCAGGTCTCGAAGTCGAGCTGGTTCGGAACGACGAGCGCGTCGCCGGGCTGCAGGACCTGCGCCTCGAGGCCGCCGCGGCCGAAGAAGCCGCGCCTGTCGGCCGCGGTGTTGACGGTGCCGTCGGCGCGCAGGATGAACATGTTCTCGGTGTCGGCGGCCTCGTCGGCGCCGGCGAGGCGAAGGTAGTCGCCTGCCGTGCGGCCCGGCTTCCAGACGAACGCGTTGCTGTTGACGACCGCACCGGCGACCGTCACGAAGCCCGGCCGCGGCGGCACGCTGATGCGGTCGCCGTGCTCGAGCGGCAGGTCGGGCAGGCCGTCGATCGTGTGGATGTCGGGCGTCAGCTCGAGCGCGATGCGGCCGTTCGGCTGGATGCGCGACAGCCGCGACAGCTGCGCCTGCGTGGCCGTGGTGCTGACGACCGCCGTCGACGCGGCGCCGGTCGGATCGTCGCGCCGGTTGGCGGCGTCGCGCGCCGCCTGCACCGCCGAGAGCGCCTCGAGCCGGCTGATCGCGGTCTGCAGGTTCTCGCGCTGGCGCGCGCGCGTCTCCTCGCGGCTGAGCTCGAGGCCGTACACGTACGCCTGCTGCGTGAAGCCGCCGGCGCGCGTCAGCAACTGCTTGAGCGTCTCGCCGGGCTGCAGCTGGTAGATGCCGGGCGCGTTGATCTCGCCCTCGAGCGAGACCAGCCGCGTCTGGCGCGCCACCGGAACGCGCACGTCCTTCTGGCTGTAGACGGTGACGACGTCGCCCGGCTGCAGCGCGATGTTGTTGGCCTCGTCGCCCTGCAGCACGGCCTTGCCGAGGTCGAACGGAATGACCTGCGTCGTGAGGTCGGGCTTGAGCCGCTCGATCGTCGCGTAGTCCCAGTTCAGCTCGTCGAACAGCGTCGCCGGCGTGCGCTGGCCGCGCGCGACGGACAGGAGCGAGTCGGACGCGCCGCTGCGCTCGAGGCGATTGCGCTCGTTGACCTCGCGCTCGAGCGCCGACTGGCGGTCGAAGTTGGTGCGATCGCTGCCGGTGCGCTGCGTGGCAGCCGCAGCGGTCCCCGCTGCATTGCCGCGCGCGTCGGTGCCGGCGCCGCTTGCCGTGCCGGGCTCGTTCGTCGCGGTGCGACCGTTCGCCCCGGCGCGGTCGACGTTGCGCTCGTTGGCGCCGCTGTTGCGATCGTTGTCGTCGCGCAGGCGCAGCCGGTCGTCGTCCTCGATCACCTGCACGAGCAGGTTCTTGCGGCGGTAGAAGTCGGGCGTGATGAGCGCGTCGCGGTCGGGGATGAGGTCGCGGATGCGCATCCCCGGCGTGTACGGGTAGCGCAGCGGCTGCGCGACGTGGCCCTTCAGCGTCACCGCGTTGGCGAACTGCGGCGAGATCGGCAGCAGCGTGACGACGTCGCCGTCGCGCAGCGCCGTCTGCAGCCCGGTCGGGTCGAGCTTGAACGTCTCGACGAAGCGCTTCGCGAGCGGCTGCGCGGGGTCGATCCGCTCGAGCTGGACCCGGTTCGGGTTGGCGAGCACCGGCGCGCCCCCGGCGTAGCGCAGGACGTCGCGGATCGGCTCCTCGGCGCTCCTCAGCTCGAAGATTGCCGGCGTGTCGAGCGCGCCGGTGATCGCGACGCGCGGCCCCGCGGGCTGGAAGACGACGACGTCGCCGGCGACGAGCTGGACGTCCCTCGACTTGTCGCCCTGGCCGAGGAACTCGTAGACGTCGAGCTCGGAGATGACCTTGCCGTCGCGCCGCAGCAGCACCTTGCGCATCGATCCCGACGGGCTCGGGCCGCCGGCGGCGACGATCGCCGACAGCAGCGTCGACTGGCTCGAGAGCGTCACCACGCCGGGCCGCATCGCCGGGCCGACGATGAAGACGCGCAGGCCGCGCAGCTGGCCGAGCGAGACCGAGAGCTCGAAGTTGGTGTAGAGGCGGCCGATCTGCGCGCGCAGGTTCCGCTCGAGGTCGGCGGCCTTGACGCCGGCGACGTTGAAGCTGCCGATCTTCGGCAGGTTGAGCATGCCGTTGCGGTCGACCGTGCTGCGGTAGTCGACGTCGATCGATCCCCAGGCGCGCGTGATGATCTCGTCGCCGGGACCGATCGTGTAGTCGGCCGACACCGGCACGTTGTCGAGCGACTGGAAGGTGTCGCCCGCCTGCGCGAAGAAGGTCGAGCCGAAGATCGGCAGCATCCGCCCGGTCGCGCCTTCGACGAAGCGCTGGAACTCGGTCGGCCGCGGCGGCGGCAGCGGCTCGCTGCGGCGCAGCGACGACTCGGGCTGCGCGCGGTTGCGCGCGCCGGCGTTGTCGCTCGCGCCCGGAATCGTCTGCCCGCGATTCGTCGCCCCCGGCTGCTGCCCCGGCAGGGTGCCCTGCGGCAGCGATGGCGTTCCGGTCTGGCTGGTGCCCCGCGGCGGATACGAAGGCGTCGTGAACGTGCCGCCGGAGTCGACGTCGTCGGCGGCGTGCGCCGGCGGCAGCAGCGCGGCGAAGAGCGCGAGAGAGAGCGCCAGCGCGTGCCGGAGCCGGGCGAGCGAGCTAGAGGAGACGGTCATGCGGGATCGGGCGTCGCGCGCCGCGCGATGGCGAGGTGGGGCAGTCGCGGCCCGCGATGGTAGCGTCCCCGGGGCGGCGTCCGGCAGCGTCGGACTCGGCTTTGCTTTGCGGTTATTGTCGCGGTGTCCAGACAGGGGGAACGACGGCCGATGGCGGGTGCGGCGGCGAAGGGGCGCAGGGCGCAGGCGGCGGAGATCGAGCTGCGTCGGCCGGCGACGGCCGACGAGCTCGCGCGCACCGCCGAGATCTTCCGCGAGTACGCTGCGAGCCTCGCCGTCGACCTCTGCTTCCAGGACTTCGACGCCGAGCTGGCCTCGCTGCCCGGCGAATACGCGGTGCCGCGCGGCCACCTGCTGCACGCCTACGTCGACGGCGAGCTCGCCGGCTGCGGCGCGCTGCGCCCGTTCGCCGACGCCGAAGACGGCAACGCGTGCGAGATGAAGCGGCTCTACGTGCGGCCGGCGTTTCGCGGCATCGGCCTCGGCCGCATCCTCGCCAAGGCGCTCTTCGACGAGGCGCGCCGCGCCGGCTACTCGACGATGCTGCTCGACACGCTCGACGACATGGAGGCGGCGCGGGAGCTGTACGCGTCGCTCGGTTTCGTCGAGATTCCGCCGTACTACTACAACCCGATCCCCGGCGCGCACTACCTCAAGGCCGAGCTGAGGTGAGCGCCGTCGCCCGCGGTGCGAAACGCCGCGTCGCGCCGACCGCGAGCACGGTGAACGCGTCGTCGGCGAGCCCGGCCTGGCGAGCGGCACGGGCGAGCGCCTGCGGCGGCTCGTCGAGCGATTCGTCGGTGAGCTCGAAGGTGCCCCAGTGGATGCCGATCGAGCGTTCGGCGGCGAGGTCGCGATGGATCTGCACCGCCTCGGCCGGATCGACGTGCTGCGCGCGCATGAACCAGCGCGGCTCGTAGGCACCGATCGGGATCAGCGCGAGGTCGAAGCCTCGGCCGTTCTGGCGCGCCGCGAAGCGGCGGTGGATGTCGGCGAAGTCCTGCGAGTACGCGGTGTCGCCGCCGAACCAGACCTGGAAGTCGGGCGCGAAGATCGCATAGCTGCCCCAGAGCGTCTGCATGCGGTCGTTCAAGCCGCGGCCGGACCAGTGCTGCGCCGGCGTGAAGACGATCTCGACCGCTCCCACCTGCGCGCTCTGCCACCAGTCGAGCTCGACGACGCGCTCGATGCCGAGCGAGGCGAACCACGCCTTGTTGCCGAGCGGCACGACGAAGAGCGGCGATCCGCCCGGCTGCTCGGCGAGCGCGCGCACGCTCGGGGCGTCGAGGTGGTCGTAGTGGTTGTGCGAGATCACGACCGCGTCGACGTGCGGCAGCTCGGCGAGCGCGATCCCGGGCGGGACGTGGCGCGCCGGCCCGGCGAACGAGACCGGCGACGCGCGCTCGGAGAAGATCGGATCCGTGAGCAGCGAGATGCCGCCGAGCTGAACGAGCGTCGTCGCGTGGCCGATCCAGGTCACCGACGGCACCATCGTCGCGCCGGCAGCGGCATTGGCGCGCAGGAACGCGAGGTCCGGCGCGACGCGCGGCGTCGGCTGCTGCGGCGGCCTGGGCAGCCCCTCGCGCGACGCGTCGATCTTCCAGCGCACGAGCGCGCCGAGTCCCTTCGGCTCGAACTCGACGTAGTTGTTCTGGAAGCGGTCGCCGCGCCGCGGCGCACCGCCTGAAGACGGTCCGTCGGCGCGCGTCATCGCGAGCGCGAAGCAGCCGACGAGCGCGACGGCGACGAATCGAACGACACGGCGAGACGGCGGCGGCATCGGCAAGGCGCGCGATGATGGCACGCGATCGTTCGCGCAGCAGCGACGCGCGACATCGTGAACGATGCTGCCGGGGCTCGCGAATCGGTCGGGTTTATACGTATAATCTTGGGCTGTGCTGAAAGTCGCTGCGTCGAATCTTCGTCTCGACGCGGTGAGCCGCGGCGGCAGTCGCACACCCGCTTTGCACGGCTTCGACGACGATGCCGACGAGCGACCGTTCCACCGTCTGACCCGTGCCGAGGCGGAGGCGTTTCGTCTTCGCAACCCGCAGCTTTCGCCGTGGCGAGTGATCGCGGCGCAGCTCGTCCTCGGCGCGGTCGGGGTCGCGGTCGCCTGGTTCGTCGCCGGGGCGCTCGCGGCCGTCTCGGCGCTCTACGGTGCCGCGGTGGTCGCGGTGCCGGGGGCCTTGATGGCGCGCGGCGCGACGAGCAGACTCTCGTCGTTGTCGCCCGCGATCAGCGCCGCCAGCATGCTGTGGTGGGAGCTGGTCAAGGTGGCGCTCTCGGTTGCGATGCTCGTGCTCGCCACGCGCATCGTTCCGGGCGTCGTCTGGCCTGTGTTGCTGGCGTCGATGGTGTGGTGCATGCAGTCGTATTGGTTCGCGCTCCTCTGGCGCGGCCGGGCTGGGGATGCGGCCGGCGCACACCGAACGAACTGAATCTCGTCGATTACAACGATCCGGATCCACGCGATGGCCGCTGAAGAACACGCTCTCACGCCCGGCGAGTACATCATTCACCACCTGACCCACTTCGGCACGGGCAAGCCGAAGGGGCTGGTCGACTTCTCGGTCATCAACTTCGACTCGGTCGCGATCTCGATCCTGCTCGGCGTGCTCGGCTGCTTCCTGCTCTGGCGCGCCGCGCGCAGGGCGACGTCGGGCGTTCCCGGGCGCTTCCAGGCCGCGGTCGAGCTGCTGCTCGAGAGCGTCGACAACGAGGCCAAGGGCATCGTCCACAACGCGAGCAGCCGCAAGTTCGTGGCGCCGCTCGCGCTCACGGTGTTCGTCTGGATCGTGCTGCTGAACGCGATGGACCTGCTGCCGGTCGACCTGCTGCCGCTGCTCTGGAGCAAGGCCTACGCCGCCGCCGGGCACGACCCGGAGCACGCGTACCTGCGCGTCGTGCCGACCGCCGACCTCTCGATCACGATGGGCCTGTCGGTCGGCGTGCTGATCCTCGTGCTGCTCTACAGCATCAAGATCAAGGGCCTCGGCGGCTGGCTGCACGAGCTCTACACGGCGCCCTTCGGCACGGTCAAGCTGACCGCCAATCCGCTGTCGTGGATCGGCTTCCTGCTGCTCTCGATCGTCAACGTCGCGATGCAGCTCGTCGAGTTCGTGTCGAAGACCGTCTCGCACGGCATGCGGCTGTTCGGCAACATGTACGCGGGCGAGCTGATCTTCCTGCTGATCGCGCTGCTCGGCGGCTCGTTCGCGCTCTCGCTCGGCGGCTTCGCGCTCGCGCTGCTGCACATCGGCGCCGGCACGGTGTGGGCGATCTTCCACATCCTGATCATCATCCTGCAGGCGTACGTCTTCATGATGCTGACGCTGGTCTACATCGGCCAGGCGCACGACTCGCACTGATCCTGGCGTCGTTCGCTTTTTCTTCCTTTCCCTTCACAACAACTCTGGAGTCAACATGGAACTCATCGGTCTCGTCGCCATCGCCGCGGGCCTCATCATCGGCCTCGGCGCGCTCGGCGCGTGCGTCGGCGTCGGCATCATGGCCAGCAAGTACCTCGAATCGGCGGCGCGTCAGCCCGAGCTGATGAACGTGCTGCAGACCAAGGTGTTCCTGCTGCTCGGCCTGATCGACGCGTCGTTCATCATCGGCGCGGGCATCGCGCTCTGGTATACGACCGCGAACCCGTTCCTCGCCCAGATCGCGGCGCTGCCGAAGTAACTCCTGCAGGCGACGACCACCGCCGGCGCGAGCGCCGGCTTCGATGACCACTCAGCGAGCAAACCGTGAGCATCACCGCAACGTTCTGGATCCAGATGATCGTCTTCTTGATCCTGGCCCTGTTCACGATGAAGTTCATCTGGCCGCCGATCACGGCCGCGCTCGACGAGCGCGCCGCGAAGATCCGCGAAGGGCTGTCGGCCGCCGACAAGGCCAAGGCCGAGCTGGCGTCGGCCAACAAGATCGCCGAGGAGGAGCTCTCGGCGGCGCGCACCGACGCCGCGCAGCGCCTGGCGGACGCCGAGCGCCTCGCCCAGTCGATGATCGAGGAAGCGAAGTCGCGCGCCAACGAGGAGGGCGCCAAGATCATCGCCGCCGCGCGCGCCGAGGCCGAGCAGGAAGCGTCGCGCGCGCGCGAGGCGCTGCGCGAGCAGGTCGCCTCGCTCGCCGTGCGCGGCGCCGAGCAGATCCTGCGCCGCGAGGTCGACGCGCGCACGCACGCCGACCTCCTCGGTCAGCTGCAGGCGCAGCTCTAGAGCACGCGGAGCCGACGCCATGGCCGAGCTCGCCACCATCGCCCGTCCGTATGCCGAGGCCCTGATCAAGGCTTCGTCGAACGGCAGCGCGCAGACGCTCGCGGGCGAGATCCGCTCGCTCGCCGACGTCGCCGCCAATCCGCAGCTGCGCCAGGTCGCCGACAGCCCGAAGATCGTTCCGCAACAGGTGTTCGATCTCATCGCCGGAGTCGCGCGCACGCCGACCGGCGCGCCGTTCAGCGACGCCGCGAAGAACCTGCTGCGCACGGTCATCGACAACGGCCGCCTCGCCGCGCTGCCCGAGATCGCGTCGCAGTTCCAGTCGCTCGTCGACGCGAAGAGCGGCGTCTCGCACGCGACGATCGAGAGCGCGTTTCCGATCGACGACGGCCAGCTCGCGGCAGTGAAGACGGCGATGGAGCGCCGCTTCGGGCGCAAGCTCGATGCCAGCGTCACCGTCGTTCCCGAGCTGATCGGCGGCGTGCGCGTGATCGTCGGCGACGAGGTGCTCGACACCTCGATCCGCGCCCGGCTCGAACAGATGAAGGTGGCGCTCACCGCGTGAGGCGGCGCGATCTCGCGCCGACTCATACCGATCCGAATCAACCAGCCTGCACAGACCGCAGAGCGGAGCCCGACATGCAACTGAATCCCGCCGAAATCTCCGAGCTGATCAAGAGCCGCATCGAAGGGCTCGCCGTCTCGGCCGACATCCGCAACCAGGGCACCGTCGTCTCGGTGACCGACGGCATCTGCCGGGTCCACGGCCTCTCGGAGGCGATGCAGGGCGAGATGCTCGAGTTCCCGCCGACCCCCGACGGCCAGCCGACGTTCGGCCTCGCGCTCAACCTCGAGCGCGACTCCGTGGGCGTCGTCATCCTCGGCGAGTACGAGCACATCTCCGAGGGCGACACGGTCAAGACGACCGGCCGCATCCTCGAGGTGCCGATCGGCCCCGAGCTGAAGGGCCGCGTCGTCAACGCGCTCGGCGCGCCGATCGACGGCAAGGGCCCGGTCAACGCCAAGCTGTCGGCGCCGATCGAGAAGATCGCCCCGGGCGTGATCGCCCGGCAGAGCGTCAGCCAGCCGATGCAGACGGGCCTGAAGGCGATCGACTCGATGGTGCCGATCGGCCGCGGCCAGCGCGAGCTGATCATCGGCGACCGCCAGACCGGCAAGAGCGCGGTCGCGGTCGACACGATCATCAATCAAAAAGGTCAGAACATGACCTGCATCTACGTCGCCATCGGCCAGAAGGCGTCGACGATCAAGAACATCGTGCGCGCGCTCGAGCAGGCCGGCGCGATGGAGTACACGATCGTCGTCGCCGCCTCCGCCGCCGAGAGCGCAGCGATGCAGTACGTCTCGGCCTATTCGGGCTGCGCGATGGGCGAGTACTTCCGCGACCGCGGCGAGGACGCGCTCATCATCTACGACGACCTGTCGAAGCAGGCCGTCGCCTACCGCCAGGTGTCGCTCCTGCTGCGCCGGCCGCCGGGCCGCGAGGCGTATCCGGGCGACGTCTTCTACCTGCACTCGCGCCTGCTCGAGCGCGCCGCGCGCGTGAATGCCGACTACGTCGAGAAGTTCACCAACGGCGCGGTCAAGGGCAAGACCGGATCGCTCACCGCGCTGCCGATCATCGAGACGCAGGCGGGCGACGTCTCGGCGTTCGTGCCGACCAACGTCATCTCGATCACCGACGGCCAGATCTTCCTCGAGACCTCGCTCTTCAACGCCGGCATCCGGCCGGCGATCAACGCCGGCATCTCGGTGTCGCGCGTCGGCGGCGCGGCGCAGACCAAGCTGATCAAGAGCCTCTCGGGCGGCATCCGGACCGACCTCGCGCAGTACCGCGAGCTCGCCGCGTTCGCGCAGTTCGCGTCGGACCTCGACGAGGCGACCCGCAAGCAGCTCGACCGCGGCGCCCGCGTCACCGAGCTGCTGAAGCAGCCGCAGTACTCGCCGCTGCCGATCTCGCTGATGGCGGCGTCGCTCTACGCCGTCAACAAGGGCTACCTCGACGACGTCGACGTCAAGCAGGTGCTCTCGTTCGAGAGCGGCCTGCACACGCACCTGAAGACGAGCCACGCCGCGCTGCTGCGAAAGCTCGAGGACTCCAAGCAGATGGACAAGGACGCCGAGACCGAGCTCAACGACGCGATCGGCGCGTTCAAGAAGTCGTTCGCTTGAGATGTTGACACCCACGCTCACTTCGTTCGCTGCCCCCGGCGGGGCCGCGGGCCGGCTTGGGAGCGCCCCGGCGCCGGCCCGACCGCATCTTCGAGGAGCCTGACATGGCAGCCGGCAAGGAAATCCGCGGCAAGATCAAGAGCGTCGAGAACACGAAGAAGATCACCAAGGCGATGGAGATGGTCGCCGCGTCGAAGATGCGAAAGGCGCAGGACCGGATGCGCGCCGCGCGCCCGTACGCCGGGATCGTCCGCAACCTCGCCGCCAACCTCTCGCGCGCGACGCCCGAGTACAAGCATCCGTTCATGGTCGCCAACAAGGACGCCAAGGCGGTCGGCTTCATCGTCGTCACGACCGACAAGGGCCTGTGCGGCGGTCTCAACACCAACGTGCTGCGGGCGACGACGAACAAGCTGAAGGAGATGGAGGCGCAGGGCCTCAAGTCCGAGGCGGTCGCGATCGGCAGCAAGGGGCTCGGCTTTCTCAACCGCATCGGCGCCAAGGTCGTCTCGCAGGCGGTCCAGCTCGGCGACCGCCCACTCCTCGACAAGCTGATCGGGCCGGTCAAGGTCATGCTCGACGCCTACGAGTCGGGCCATCTCGCCGCCGTCTACCTCTGCTACACGCGTTTCATCAACACGATGCGCCAGGAGCCGGTGATCGAGCAGCTGCTGCCGCTCGGCTCCGAGCACATGAAGGTCGAGGAAGGCAAGCACGGCTGGGACTACATCTACGAGCCCGAGGCGAACGTCGTCATCAACGACCTGCTGGTGCGCTACGTCGAGGCGCTCGTCTACCAGGCGATCGCCGAGAACATGGCGTCGGAGCAGTCGGCACGCATGGTCGCGATGAAGTCGGCGACCGACAACGCCGGCAACGTCATCAGCGAGCTGAAGCTCGTCTACAACAAGACCCGGCAGGCGGCGATCACCAAGGAGCTCTCCGAAATCGTCGCCGGCGCGGCGGCGGTATGAACATGCGTCTCGTCATCCGGAGCGGAGCGAAGGATCTCGGGGCACGCGTCGCGGAGATCCTTCGCTGACGCCCAGGATGACAAATTCAAGAGGAACACCACATGGCTGACATGCAAACCGCCAGCGCCGCGAAGGGCACGATCGTCCAGTGCATCGGCGCCGTCGTCGACGTCGAGTTCGCGCGCGACCGGATGCCGCGGGTCTACGACGCGCTCAAGATGGAAGGCTCGGACCTCACGCTCGAGGTCCAGCAGCAGCTCGGCGACGGCATCGTGCGCACGATCGCGCTCGGCTCGTCCGAAGGCCTGCGCCGCGGCATGCAGATCACCAACACCGGCGGGCCCATCTCGGTGCCGGTCGGCCCGGCGACGCTCGGCCGCATCATGGACGTGCTCGGCAATCCGATCGACGAGCGCGGCCCGGTGAGCCACGAGCACCTCGCCTCGATCCACCGCAAGGCTCCGTCGTATGAAGACCTCTCGCCGTCGCAGGACCTGCTCGAGACGGGGATCAAGGTCATCGACCTGATCTGCCCGTTCGCCAAGGGAGGCAAGGTCGGCCTGTTCGGCGGCGCCGGCGTCGGCAAGACCGTCAACATGATGGAGCTGATCAACAACATCGCGAAGGCGCACTCGGGGTTGAGCGTGTTCGCCGGCGTCGGCGAGCGCACCCGCGAGGGCAACGACTTCTATCACGAGATGATGGACTCGAAGGTCGTCGTCAGCGAGAACCTCGGCGAGTCGAAGGTCGCGATGGTCTACGGCCAGATGAACGAGCCGCCGGGCAACCGCCTGCGCGTCGCGCTCACGGGGCTCACGATCGCCGAGTCGTTCCGCGACGAAGGCAAGGACGTCCTCTTCTTCGTCGACAACATCTACCGCTACACGCTCGCCGGCACCGAGGTCTCGGCGCTGCTCGGCCGGATGCCTTCGGCGGTCGGCTACCAGCCGACGCTCGCCGAGGAGATGGGGCGCCTCCAGGAGCGCATCACGTCGACCAAGATCGGCTCGATCACGTCGATCCAGGCCGTCTACGTGCCTGCCGACGACCTGACCGACCCGTCGCCGGCGACGACGTTCGCCCACCTCGATTCGACCGTCGTGCTCTCGCGCGACATCGCCTCGCTCGGCATCTATCCCGCGATCGACCCGCTCGACTCGACGTCGCGTCAGCTCGACCCGCACGTCGTCGGCGAGGAGCACTACAACGTCGCGCGCGCGGTGCAGGGCACGTTGCAGCGCTACAAGGAGCTGCGCGACATCATCGCGATCCTCGGCATGGACGAGCTCGCTCCCGAGGACAAGCTCGCCGTCGCGCGGGCGCGCAAGATCCAGCGCTTCCTCAGCCAGCCGTTCCACGTCGCCGAAGTCTTCACCGGCAGCCCGGGCAAGTACGTGCCGCTGAAGGAGACGATCCGCGGCTTCAAGATGATCACGAGCGGCGAGTGCGACTCGCTGCCCGAGCAGGCCTTCTACATGGTCGGCACGATCGAAGAGGCCTTCGAGAAGGCCAAGAAGGTCCAATAAGCATGGCCGCCACGCTGCACGTCGACGTCGTCTCGATCGAGGAGAACGTCTTCTCGGGCGAGGCGACCTTCGTCGCTCTGCCGGGCGAGGTGGGCGAGCTCGGCATCTATCCCCGCCACACGCCGCTCATCACCCGCATCCGGCCGGGCGCGGTGCGCATCCAGCGCGCCGACAACGGCCAGGAGGAGTTCGTCTTCGTCGCCGGCGGCATCCTCGAGGTGCAGCCGAACGCGGTGACCGTGCTCGCCGACACCGCGATCCGCGGCAAGGACCTCGACGAGGCGAAGGCCAACGAGGCCAAGCAGAGCGCCGAGGAGGCGATGCGCAACGCCAAGAGCGACATCGACTTCGCGAAGGCGCAGAGCGAGTTCGCGACGATGGCGGCGCAGATCGCTGCGCTTCGCAAGTACCGCAAGACGTGATGTGCTGACGCGCGCGGCCGACCAGCGCAGCGACCCGCCCCGGCGGCAGCCTCGGCGGGTTTCGTTTTTCTAGCGCGCGACCGCGATGCTCGACTTCCTGTCGCGCCACCTGCTGACGCTGCACGGCATCGTCGTCGCGTTCGGCCTCGTCGTCTACGTCGGCGTCGCGCGCTCGCTGCCGCAGCGTCGCGACCCGTCGGCTGCCGTCGGCTGGGTGGTCGCGCTCGCGCTGCTGCCCTACGTCGCGGTGCCGCTCTACCTGATGTTCGGCAGCCGCAAGCTCCGCATGCGCGACGCTCCGCAGCTGCCGCCGATCGCGCCCGCCTCCGCCGGCGACGACGAGGCGGCGTCGCTCTGGGCGCGTCGGCTCGGCCGTTCGATGGGCCTGCTGCCGGCGGCGCCGTACCGTGCGCTGCAGATCCACGCCGACGGCGCCGAGGCGCGCCGCGCCGCGCTCGCCGTGATCGCCGAGGCGCGCGAGACGCTCGACGTCTGCACCTTCATCCTCGCGCAGGATCGCCTCGGCGAGGAGATCGCCGAGGCGCTGCGGGCGAAGGCGGCGGCGGGCGTGCACGTTCGCCTGCTGATCGACGGCATCGGCGCGTGGCTGAGCGGCAGGCTCGACCTGAAGCCGCTGCGCCGCGCCGGCGTCGACGCGGTCACGTTCGTGCCGCCGTTTCGCGCGATCCTGCGCGGCCGCGCCAACCTGCGCAACCACCGCAAGATGATCGTCGCCGACCGCGCGCGGCTCTGGTGCGGCGGCCGCAACTTCGCAGGCGAGTACTTCGAGGGCGATCCCGATCGCAACAAGCCGGTCTGGCACGACCTCAGCTTCGATCTGCGCGGCGAGATCGCCGCGCGCGCGACCGACCAGTTCGACGAGGACTGGGCGTACGCGACCCGGCGCGCGCCGCACGAGCGCCGCGCGCCGACGGCATCGCCGCCACCGCCGGCCGACGCCTCGCTCGCGCAGCTCGTGCCGAGCGGCCCCGAGCAGGCCGACGACACCGTGCAGGCGATGCTCGTCTCCGGGTGCTTTCGCGCCGAGCGGCGGATCGTCGTCGCGACGCCGTACTTCATCCCCGACGCGACGCTGCTGCTCGCGCTCGCGCTCGCGGCGCGGCGCGGCGTCGTGGTCGACATCGTGATGCCGCGGCGATCGAACCACCGGCTCGCCGACGTCGCCCGCCATCGGCCGCTGCGCGAGCTCGCCGCCGCCGGCGCGCGGCTCTGGTTCACGCCGGCGATGCTGCACGCCAAGGCGGTCGTCGTCGACGAGCAGATCGCGCTCGCCGGCTCGGCCAACCTCGACCTGCGCAGCCTCTTTCTCAACTACGAGCTGATGGTCGCGTTCTACGAGCCCACCGACGTGACGCGCTTCGCCGAATGGATCGAGCGCGAGCGCAGCGCCGCGGTCCGCTTCCTGCCGACCGAGCCCGGGCTGCTGCGCGACCTCTCCGAAGGCGTGCTGCTCTGGCTGGCGTTCCAGCTCTGAGGCGCGCGCAGCTCAGCTCGCAAGCGTCGCCTGCACGATCGCCTCGGCGTCGACCTCGAAGTGGCGGCGCAATGCGGCGCGCGTGTCGCTGCGGCCGAAGCCGTCGGTGCCGAGCGTGAGGCAGCTGCGGCCCGGCGGCAGGAAGGCGCGGATCTGCTCGGGAACGGCGCGAACGTAGTCGGTCGCGACGACGATCGGCCCGGGAGCGTCGGCGAGCTGCGCCGCGACGTACGGCGTCGCGGCGGCGCCGCCGCGCCGCCATGCGCTCTCGGCGGCGATGCCGTCGCGCGCGAGCTCGCTGAAGCTCGTCACGCTCCAGACGTCGGCGGCGACGCCGTGCGAGCGCTCGAGGATCTCGGCGGCCTTGACTGCCTCGCCGACGATCGCACCCGACGCCAGCAGCTGCGCGCGGCGACCGCCGGTCGGCGCGGCGGCGCGCAGCCGGTGCATGCCGCGCAGCACGCCTGCGTACGCGCTCCCGGCGAGCGTCGGCTGGGCGACGTTCTCGTTCATCGCCGTCACGTAGTAGAAGACGTCGCGCTGCTCCTCGAGCATCTCGCGCATGCCGCGGTCGAGGATCACCGCGAGCTCGCCAGCGGACGCGGGGTCGTACGCCTTGCAGTTGGGCACCGTCGCGGCGACGAGGTGGCTGGTGCCGTCCTGGTGCTGCAGGCCTTCGCCCGAGAGCGTCGTGCGGCCCGCGGTCGCGCCGATCAGAAAGCCGCGCGCGCGCTGGTCGGCGGCGGCCCAGATCAGATCGCCGACGCGCTGGAAGCCGAACATCGAGTAGTAGATGTAGAACGGCAGCATCGCGAGGCCGTGCGTCGAGTACGACGTCGCCGCCGCGGTCCACGACGAGAGCGCGCCCGCCTCGGTGATGCCTTCCTCGAGGATCTGCCCGCTCTTGTCCTCGCGGTACGAGAGGATCGAGCCCGAGTCCTCGGGCTGGTAGAGCTGGCCGAGCGGCGCGTAGATCCCGACCTGGCGAAACAGGCTCGCCATGCCGAAGGTGCGTGCCTCGTCGGCGACGATCGGAACGACGCGCGGGCCGAGCTCCGCGTCCTTGAGCAGGTTGCCGAGGATGCGCACGAACGCCATCGTCGTGCTCATCTCCTTGCCGCCGGCGCGCAGCGCGAACGCCGACGTCGCTTCGAGCGGCGGCACCGCGACCGTCGCGCAGTCGCTCCGCCGCGCCGGCAGCGCGCCGCCGAGCGCGCGCCGGCGGCTCTGCAGGTAGCGCATCTCGGCGCTGTCGTCGGCGGGCTTGTAGAACGCGAGCGACTGCGTGTCGGCGTCGCTCATCGGCAGCGCGAAGCGGTCGCGAAACGCGAGCAGGCCGGCGTCGTCGAGCTTCTTCGCCTGGTGGGTCGTCATCCGCCCCTGCGCCGCGCCGCCCATCGCGTAGCCCTTCATCGTCTTGGCGAGGACGACGGTCGGCTGGCCGACGTGCGCGACCGCGGCGGCGAAGGCGGCGTGGATCTTGACGGCGTCGTGGCCGCCGCGGCGCAGGCGATCGATGTCCTCGTCGCGCAGGTCGGCGACCAGCGCCCGAAGCTCGTCGTTCTGGCCGAAGAAGACCTCGCGGTTGAACGCGCCGTCGTTGGCCGACAGCGTCTGGAACTGACCGTCGACCGTGTGCGCGAACGCGCGCATCAGCGCCTGGCTCTTGTCGCGCGCGAAGAGGACGTCCCAATCCGAGCTCCACAGGCACTTGATCACGTGCCAGCCAGCGCCGGCGAAGACCGACTCGAGCTCGTCGACGATGCGGCCGTTGCCGCGCACGGGTCCGTCGAGGCGCTGCAGATTGCAGTTGATAACGAAGGTGCAGTTGTCGAGCTGCTCGCGCTCAGCGAGCGTGAGCGCGGCGATCGACTCGGGCTCGTCCATCTCGCCGTCGCCGAAGAAGCCCCACACGCGGCGCTGCGCCGCGTGTTCCTCCGGACCGCGGCGCTGCGCCGCGTGCTCCTGCGGACTGCGCCTCTGCGTCGCCCCCGAGCGAGCCTGCAGCAGCCCGCGGTGCTCGAGATAGCGGAGGAAGCGGGCCTGGTAGATCGCGTTGATCGGGCCGATGCCCATCGAGCCGGTCGGGAACTGCCAGAAGTCGGGCATCAGCTGCGGATGCGGGTACGACGTCAGCCCGCGCGCGCCGTGCGCCGGCGCGACAAGTTCGCGCCGGTAGAACGCGAGGTCGTCTGCGGAGAGACGCCCTTCGAGGAACGCGCGCGCGTAAACGCCGGGCGCCGAGTGCGGCTGGAAGAAGACCAGATCGCCGCCGCGCTCCCGCCGCGTCGACTCTGCGGACAGAACGGCGCCGCCGTCCTGGCCGGCCGGCGGGGCGTCGTCGCGAGCGCGGAAGAAATGGTTGAAGCCGACCTCGAACAGGTCGGCCGCCGACGCGTAGCTCGCGATGTGGCCGCCGAGCTCGGTCGAGCCGCCGGTCTCGGCGCGATTCGCGCGCATGACCATCGCGAGCGCGTTCCAGCGCATGATCGCGGCGAGCCGCTGCTCCATCGCGAGGTCGCCGGGAAACGGCGGCTGGTCCTCGAGCGCGATCGAGTTGACGTACGGCGTCACCAGCGACGGCTGCCAGTGCAGGCCACGCCGGCGCGCGTGCGCGAGCAGCGCGTCGAGGACGAAGCGCGCGCGCCTGGGGCCGTGCGCCGCAGTGAGCGCGTCGAGCGCCTCGCACCATTCGGCGGTCTCGGCCGGATCGGCGTCTTCGCCGGCGCGCGCAAGAATGGCGCCGATGTGGCGGGCGAGCGAGAGGTCGGTCATGCGGCGATTCTGCCGGCTGGTGCGCTCGCCGGCGGCGCTGGAGCAGCGATCGTCAGGGCAGGTCGACCGAGAGCTGGAACATCAGCGCCGACGTGCCGAGGAAGTTGACCTGGCCGGCGGTCCGCGGTGTGAACTTCCAGCCGAGGCCGGCGACCGCACCCGGCGAGAAGCCGTTGTAGTTGAGCGGAACCTTGTGCTCGTATCGCCCGGTATAGCCATAGAGGATGCCGACCGTCCACTCGGCATAGAGCGCGTCCCAGCGGCTCCATCCATAGACGCGCTTGCCGACGAACGCGTACGCGCTCGGCTGGCCGAACGAGTTGTCGAACACCGTTCCGCCCCAGACGACGCCGCTCTCGTGCTCGTGCTCGAGGCCGAGCACGAACACCGGCTTGTGCTGGGGGCTGTACGAGAAGTGCACCGTGTACGGCGCGACGATCAGCCGCCACACGGGCTCGGACGGCGCGCGCGCCGGGGAGCTCCAGCCGGACGCGTTCGGTGAATCGGTCGACGTCTCGTCCTGCGACCACGCCAACGCCGTGCAGCCGGCCAGAATCGCGGCCGCTGCGCGGGCGATGCATTTCATGTTGGGTATTTTCATGACTCGTGCGTGCACGTCGGCGCTGCACGCGATCGTCCTCGTCGCGCTCGCGGTGAGCGCGGCCGGCTGCGCCTCGATCGATGTCCGCGCGCGCCGGCTCGCGTACCGGCCGACGACGGAGCACCCGGACCCGCTGCCGACGCTGCGGCCGGGCGACACGCAGCAGCTCGCCGACGTCGCCGCGAGCGACGGCACGACCGAGCACGTCGCGCTCTGGTGGCTGCCCAACGCCGATCCGTCGGCGCCGACGCTGCTCTACCTGCACGGCACGTTTCGCAACCTCTACCGCAACCATCCGAAGATGGATGCGCTGCGCGACGCCGGCTTCTCGGTGCTCGCGGTCGACTACCGCGGCTTCGGCGACAGCACGGCGATCGTGCCGTCGCAGCGGACGATCCTCGCCGACGCCGACGTCGCGTGGGCCGAGCTCGTGCGCCGCGAGCCCGACCCGTGCAAGCGCGTCATCTACGGCCACTCGCTCGGCGGCGCGGTCGCGATCGACCTCGCGAGCCGCAAGCACGTGCGCGTCGACTACGGCGCGCTCGCGGTCGAGTCGACGTTCAGCAGCCTCGTCGACCTCGCCGCCAGCGCGGTCGGGCCGATCGGGCCGATCGCGGTCTGGCTCTCGAGCGAACGATTCGACTCGCTCGACCGCATCGACAAGATCGACGCGCCGATCCTCATGCTGCACGGCGATCGCGACAAGACGGTGCCGGTTGCGCTGGGCCGCAAGCTCCGCGACGCCGCGCCGCCTGGCGTGCGCTGGGTCGAGGTGCCGGGCGGAACGCACAGCGAGCTGCACAAGGACGCGCCGGAGACGTATCGCGCTGCCTTCGCCTCGCTCATCGCGTCGCTGTGCTCGCCGCGCTGAGCGGGCGCGAGACCGCGTACGGCGGCTTGCCGGCGGTGCCGACCATGAGCTCGTTGATGACCGCCTCGACGTCGTCGATCAGCCGCACCTCGCGCTCGAGCTCGCTCGCCTGCTCGGCGGTCGCGACGCATCCCTTGAGGTACACCCAGCGGCGCTGCCCGAGGACCCAGATCGTCGAGTTCGCGAAGCGATCGTCGAGCGTGATGAAGCGGACGACGCGCGGGACGATCTCCTTGTCGTAGAGATACCCGTTCGGCAGGCGGCAGCGGCCCCAGTAGTAGCACGTCGTGCCTTTCTCGACGCGCAGGTGCGACTGCGCGCGCGCTTCCGCCGCAGTGACGAGCGGCCCCTCGGCGACCGGGCACGCGGCGATCGCGTGCGTCGCCTGCACGAACGGATCGTCGAACGCGTTGGTGCGCGGCTCGTCGCCGTCGGCCGCGCGTCCGGGCAGCGAGAACGCGACCGCAGCGACGAGCGCGGCGCCGGCTGCACGCGCGCGCGGCGTCGTCGGCCGCAGGCTCCTGGTGCGCGTGCTCACGAGACGAAGCGCGTCAGCAGCTCGCCGGCGAGCGGCGTCTGCGCGACGAGGCCGCTCGCGTCGGCGACCCTCTTGCCGTTGACCCAGACGCCGTGCACGCCGACCGCGTCCGTCGTCAGGCGTGCCGCACCGGCAGGCAGGTCGTGGACGCGCCGCTTCGGGCCGCGACCGACCGTGCGCGGATCGAACAGCAGCAGGTCGGCGGCGTCGCCCGCGCGAATGCGACCGCGGCCGCGAAGCCCGAGGACATCGGCCGGCTGCGACGTCAGCCGTCGCACCGCCTCCTCGAGCGGCATCGCGCCGACGTCGCGCGACCAGTGGCCGAGCAGGTGCAGGCCGAAGCCGGCGTCGTTGAAGAACGTGAGGTGCGCGCCGGCGTCGCTCAGGCTGACGAGCGCGTTGGGATCGTTGAGCATGCGGCCGACCGCGCTCTCGTCGCTGTTGAGCAGCTGCGCCGTGAAGACAGTCGCGAGGTCTTCGTCGAGCGCGAGGTCGAGCATCGCGTCGAGCGGATCGCGCGCGCTCGCGGCCGCGATCTCGGCGATCGAGCGCTGCTCGAGCGGCGCATGGGCCGCGCGCGCGGTCTCGACGACGTGGACCTTGTCCCACTCGCCGTTGAAGAGGCGAAACGTCGTCGGCGATGCGAGCTCGGCGCGCACGCCGGCGCGAAACGACGGGTCGGCGAGGACTGCGCGCAGCGCCTCGCCGCCCTTGCCGAGCGCCGGCTTCCAGCTCGCGAGGCCTTCGACCGGATATGGCGACGCGAGCGTGAAGTCCATCGTCAGCGGGCAGCACGAGACCTGCCCGAGCATGCGGCGTCCGCGGGCGTTGGCGGCCGCGATCGCTGCGAGGTCGTCGAACGCGGCGCGCGGCGCGACGCTGCTGTGCAACAGCGCTGCGACCATCACCGGCCGCCGGCTCGCCGCGGCGAGCGACTCGAGGAACGCCATCGACGTGTGCCCGCCTTTGGTGAGCATGAAGACGCCGCGTCCGCCCTCGGCCATCGCCGCGACGAGCGCGGCGAGCTCGGCGTCGCTCGCCAGCCGTGACGGCATCGGCAGCCCGCCCTCGCCGTTGTGCGCCGGGCTCGTGCTCGTCGCGAAGCCGACCGCGCCGTGCGCCATCGCGTCGCGGACGACCTCCTGCATGCGCGCGATCTCGGCGTCGGTCGCCGCGCGCCGCGCCGCGTCGGCGCCCATCACCCACGTCCGGACCGACGAGTGACCGACGTACGCAGCGACGTTGACCGCGGCGCCGCGCGCGCGCAGCTGCGCGAGGTACTCGGGGAACGTCTCGAAGCGCCAGTCGATGCCGGCGCGCAGCGCCGCGAGCGACATGCCCTCGACCTGCGTCAGGTTCTGCATCGTGCGCTCGCGGTCGGCGGGACGGCACGGCGCGATCGTGAAGCCGCAGTTGCCGATGACGGCGGTCGTGACGCCGAGCGCCGGCGACGGCGCGAGCGTCGGGTCCCACGTGATCTGGGCGTCGAAGTGGGTGTGGCTGTCGACGATCCCCGGCATCAGCGCGAGGCCGTCGCCGTCGATCGTCTGCGCCGCGTCGACGCTGCCGAGCGATCGTTCGGCCGCGACGATGCGGCCGCCGGCGACGGCGACGTCGCCGCGAAACGGCGCGCCGCCACTGCCGTCGACGACGAGCGCGCGGCGAAAGACGAGGTCGGCGATCACGTCACGCGGACTTCAGCAGCGGCACCGCGAACAGCTGCTCCATCTCGCGGCGCAGCCGGTACGCCGGCGTCGTCGTGTCGATCGCGACGTCGGCCCACGCGAGGCTCTGGCCGTTGGCGACCGCTCGCGTCACCCTGACGTCGTGGGCGAGGCCGAGCGGCACGCCGCCGATGCGCGCGGACGTCTCGGCCGGCAGGAGCTTCCCCCACACGGTGGTGCCGCCTTCGCCGTCGAGGACATCGCCGGGCGCGAGGTCGCGCTTGGCGGTCGCGACGACGTCGGCGTTCCAGCAGGTCGCGACTCCGGTCGCCTCGCCGCGCAGCGCGACGCTCGCGACCGACACGCCGACCTCGAGGCCGATCAGGTGCCAGCGCTTGTAGAGCGTGAAGTAGCGGCCGCTCGGATCGGTCTGCGCGTTGTACTCCTCGAAGCAGTTCTTGATGTAGTCGCTCTCCGCTTCGACCGTGACCCAGACGCCCATGCGGATGTCGTACGCGATCGGCGTGCCGTCGGCGCGCAGCGACGAGATCACCTCGACCATGCCCTTCTTCTCGAGCACGCCGCCCTCGTCGCGCGGCCGCATCAGCGACGGGATCTCGTCGACGCTGCCGGGCGGATACGAGAGGCCGTTGCTCGGCGCCGAGAGACCGGTTGCGTTGGCGACCGCGGTCGACTGGATCGAAGGCTTGGAGCCGTCGAGGAATCTGTTGAACATCTTCGGGTTGACGCCGCCGCGCTCGGCCTGCTCGGGCGTCAGGCCGTAGTAGCCCCAGACCGTCTCCGGTGTCGACTCGCAGAAGTGCGGCAGCCACTTGTGGCCGCGGCCGGCGGCGGTGACCGGAAAGCCGCACGTGCGCGCCCAGTCGACGAGGTCGCAGATCAGCGCCGGCTGGTCGCCGAACGCCAGCGAGTAGACGACGCCCGCCTCTGCCGCGCGCCGCGCGAGCAGCGGCCCGCAGAACGCGTCGGCCTCGACGGTGACGTTGACGACGTGCTTGCCATTCGCGAACGCCGCGAGGCAGTGCTCGACCGCAGCGATCGGCGCG
>JASLGD010000644.1 GCA_030150305.1 Caldimonas sp.
CTCTGCATCGCGCTCTTCACGCCGTCGGCGGTCGAGCTCTTCAACCTGATCCCGGCCGACGTCGGCCGGCCGATCACCGACCTCGCCCATCGGCTCGACTATCCGCAGCTCATGCACGACGCGCACGCCGTGCTCGACCAGCTGGTGCCGATCGACCGCGAGGTCCGCTTCGGCGAGCGCTGGCTGCTCGCGCGCCTGAGGCCCTACCGCAGCGGCGACGACCGCATCAACGGCGTCGTCCTCACCTTCGTCGACATCACCGAGCGGCGCCGCGTCGCCGAGGCGCTGCGCGAGTCGGAGACGGTCTTTCGCACGATCGTCACGCAGGCCGCGGCCGGCGTCGTCCACACCGACCTCGACGGCCGCATCACGCTCGCCAACGCCGGCTTCGGCAAGATGACGGGGCGCGCACCCGAGGCGCTCGTCGGCACGTCGGTGTTCGACGTCGTCCATCCCGACGACCGCGAGCGCAACCTCGCAGCGTTCCGTGCGATGGCCGCGCGCGGCGCGCCGTTCGAGATGGAGAAGCGCTACCTGCGCAGCGACGGCGCGACGGTCTGGGTGAAGGCGGCGGTGACGGCGCTGCTCGACGAAGCCGGCCGGCCGTCGAGCGCGGTCGGCATCGTCATCGACGTCAGCGATCGCGTCCGCGCCGAGCAGGCGCTGCGCGCATCCGAGGAGCGGCTGCGCCTCATCCTCGACAACGCGCGCGAGTACGCGATCGTGACGCTCGACCTCAAGCGGCACGTCACGAGCTGGAACAGCGGTGCCGAGGCGATGACGGGCTGGCTCGCCGAGGAGGCGATCGGCGAGAGCGGCGACCTCATCTTCGTCGAGGAGGACCGCGCCGCGGGAGTGCCCGAGCGCGAGGCGCGGCAGGCGCTCACCGAAGGCCGCGCCGCCGACGAGCGCTGGCACCTGCGCAAGAACAGGACGCGCTTCTGGGGCAGCGGCGTGATGACGGCGATGCGCGACGTCGACAGCGGCGCGCCGCTCGGGCTGCTCAAGATCTTCCGCGACCGCACCCACGAGCGCGCCGCCGAGCAGGCGCTCGAGACGAGCCGCGCCGAGCTGGTCCAGGCGCTCGTCGACAACCGGCGCGCACGCGCCGAGGCCGAGGCCGCCAACCTCGCCAAGGACCGCTTCCTCGCGATCCTCTCGCACGAGCTGCGCACGCCGCTGACGCCGATCGTGATGGCGCTGCACGCGCTCGAGCGCCACCCCGAGCTGCCGAGGTCGCTGCGCGGCACGGTCGACGTGCTGAGGCGCAACGTCAAGGCCGAGCTGACGCTCATCGACGACCTCCTCGACGTCACCCGCATCTCGAGCGGCAAGCTCGAGCTCGCCCACGAGCAGACCGACATGCACGAGGTGATCGAGGCCGCGGTCGAGATCTGCGCCGGCGACTTCACCGCCAAGCGGCAGCGCCTGAGCGTCGTCCTCGACGCCGCGCGCCACGTCGTCGCCGGCGACCCGGCGCGTCTGCAGCAGGTGATCTGGAACCTGCTCAAGAACGCCGCCAAGTTCACGCCCGAGGAGGGCGAGGTCCGCGTCGTCACGAGCAACGTCGCCGACCACCTCGTCATCGTCGTCGCCGACACCGGCATCGGCATCAGCGACGAGGCGCTGTCGACCATCTTCGACGCCTTCGCGCAGGAGGGGCCGTGGGTGACGAGCGAGTTCGGCGGCCTCGGCCTCGGCCTCGCGATTGCCAAAGCGACGGTGGAGGCGCACCACGGCACGCTCACCGCCGCGAGCGCAGGGCGCGGGCAGGGGGCGACCTTCACGATCGAACTGCCGCTCGACTGACCGCCATGCTGCCAGTGCGACCCCCCGGACCCGCGGATGCCCGCCCTCCGGGCGGCGCGCGGCCGATGCGCATCTTCGTCGTCGAGAACCACGACGACACGCGCTTCCTGCTCGCGCTGCTTCTCGAGCAGCTCGGTCACACCGTGCTCACCGCGACGACGCTCGCCGAGGCGCTCGAGGCCATCCCGCACGCCCGGGCCGATCTCCTGATCTCCGACATCGGCCTGCCCGACGGCGACGGCTGGGAATTGCTGACTCGGCTCGGCAGCGCGCGACCGCCGTACGCCATCGCGATGAGCGGCTTCGGCCAGCTCTCCGACCGCCAGCGCAGCCTCGCCGCCGGCTATCGCCACCACCTGCTGAAGCCAGTCGAGCCGAACCGCCTCGAGACGCTGCTCGACGAAGCGGCGCGCGAGCTCGCGCGCACATCGGCGCAGCGCGAGTCGCACCACGGCTAGCGCGCTCGTGCGCGGGGCCGCGCCGCGCCTGCGCACAATCCGGGCATGACCCGAACGCACGCCGTCGATTCGCGCTACGCGTGGACGCGCCTCGCCGTCGCGCTCGCGCTGATGACGATCGGCTCGAGCGCGATGTACGTCGTCGCCGTCGTCCTGCCGAGCGTGCAGGCCGAGTTCGGCAGCGCGCGCGCCGACGCGTCGCTGCCGTATACGCTGCTGATGATCGGCTTCGGCGTCGGTGGCGTCTTCATGGGCCGGCTCGCCGACCGCCGCGGCGTCATGCTGCCGCTCCTGATCGGGGCGACCGGGCTCGGCGCGGGCTTCGCGGCGGCTGCGTTCGCCGGCAGCATCTGGAGCTTCGCGATCGCGCACGGCGTGCTGCTCGGCCTCGTCGGCAGCTCGGCGAGCTTCGCCCCGCTGGTCGCCGACACGGCGCTCTGGTTCGATCGCCGGCGCGGCATCGCGGTCGCGATCTGCGCGAGCGGCAACTACGTCGCCGGCGCGGTCTGGCCGCCGATCGTCCAGCACTTCGTCGAGGCCGTCGGCTGGCGCCAGACGTACCTCGGGCTCGCCGCCTTCACGTTCGTCACGATGACCGCGCTCGCGCTTTGCATGCGCGGCCGCGCACCGGCGGTCGCGACGGCGACGGCCGGCGCCGCGGCGGCGAGCGCGGCGTCGCGCGCGCGCCCGTTCGGCGTCTCGAAGGGCGCAGCGCAGACGCTGCTCTGCATCGCCGGCGTCGCCTGCTGCGTCGCGATGGCGATGCCGCAGGTCCACATCGTCGCCTACTGCGGCGACCTCGGCTACGGCGCGGCGCGCGGCGCGCAGATGCTCTCGCTGATGCTCGCGTGCGGCATCGTCAGCCGGCTCGTCTCCGGCGCGATCTGCGACCGCATCGGCGGCTTGCGAACGCTGCTGCTCGGCTCGGTGCTGCAGGGCAGCGCGCTGCTCCTGTTCCTGCCGTTCGACTCGCTGGCGTCGCTCTTCGTCGTCTCGGCGCTGTTCGGCCTGTTCCAGGGCGGCATCGTGCCGTCGTACGCGATCATCGTGCGCGAGCACTTCGCGCCCGACGAAGCCGGCTGGCGGACCGGCACGATCCTGATGGCGACGCTGCTCGGCATGGCGCTCGGCGGCTGGATGTCGGGCAAGGTGTTCGACCTCACCGGCTCGTACCACGCGGCGTTCCTCAACGGCATCGCCTGGAACCTCGTCAACCTGAGCATCGCCTTGATCCTGCTGCGCGGCGACGTGCAGCGCAGGCGAGTCGCCGCGGCCGTCGCGTGAGGCGCCGACCTACACTCTCGCCCGCCCGATGTCCACGACCCCAGAGCCCGCCCGCGCCGACCTGATCGGCGACGCCGACCCCGCAGACGAACGCGCCGGCGACGGCGACGACGGCGGCCGTCTGCACACGACCGGCATCGTGCCGAGCCAGGACCTGCGCGCGATGGTCCTGCGCAAGGAGATCTTCGCGCTCGAGCCGATCGCCGACGACCAGTTCCAGCCGGCGAGCCTCGACCTGCGCCTCGGGCCGACCGCGTACCGCGTGCGCGCCAGCTTCCTGCCCGGCAAGGGCTCGGTCAAGGCCAAGCTCGACGAGTTCGCGATGCATGCGATGGACATCACCGCGGGCGGCGTGCTCGAGAAAGGCTGCGTCTACATCATCCCGCTGCTCGAGGGTCTCGACCTGCGCCACCGCACGGCGGCGATGGGCAACCCGAAGAGCTCGACCGGCCGGCTCGACGTCTTCACCCGCCTCATCACCGACGCCGGCACCGCGTTCGACCAGGTTCGCGAGCAGTACAGCGGCATGCTCTACGCCGAGGTCTCGCCGCGCACGTTCAGCGTCCTCGTGCGCAAGGGCTCGCGGCTCAGCCAGCTGCGCATCCGCCGCGGCCGGCCGATCGCGAGCGACGGCTTCATGCGCCGGTTGCAGCAGGAGCACGGGCTCGTCCAGCTGCCCGATGCCGAGAGCGACGACGAGGCCGGCAACGTCGAGATCGCCAACGGCGTTCCGGTGCGCGTCGACCTGCAGGGCCGACGCTCGGGCGGGATCATCGGCTACCGCGCGAAGAGCCACGCAGGGCTGGTCGACATCGATCGCGTCGGCCACTATGCGGTCGCCGACTACTGGGAGCCGGTGCGCGCTCCCGAGCGCGGCGGGCTGATCCTCGATCCCGCCGAGTTCTACATCCTCGCCTCGCAGGAGGCGGTGCGCGTGCCGCCCGGCTATGCCGCCGAGATGATCGCGTACGACACGCTGGTCGGCGAGTTCCGCGTCCACTACGCCGGCTTCTTCGATCCGGGCTTCGGCCACGGCGACGCCGGCGGCGAGGGCTCGCGCGCCGTCCTCGAGGTGCGCTCGTACGAGGTGCCGTTCGTGCTCGAGCACGGCCAGCTCGTCGGCCGCCTCGCCTACGAGCGGCTGACGTCGGTGCCGCACGTGCTGTACGGCCAAGGCGTGCGCTCGTCGTACCAGGGCCAGGGCATCAAGCTCAGCAAGCACTTTCGGGCGCCGTAGCGCGCACCCCCGCGCGGCGCTCACGGGCGCAGGAGCCGCGCCGCGCGGGACCGCGCTCAGCGGTCGAAGACGAAGGGCTGGCTGGCCTCGAACTCGCCGATCACGCTCTTGACGATGCGCGCGATCACCGGCTTCATGTCGTCGGGCCCCTGCCAGGTGGTGCCGACGACGCGACCGGCGGGGTCGGTCGCGACGACGAAGCAGGTGTCGCCGTGGAACCCCGCGTCGGCGTGCAGCCGCTTGTTCAACTCGTCGACGAACGCCTCGGGCTCGAGCACGACCGGCTCGCGTGCGGGCCGCCGCAGCAGGCTCTTCCAGTGGTCGCTGCTCGCGCTCGAAGCTCGCCGCGCGGGGGCGCTGTCGCGCGTCTCGCCGACCGAGTGTGCTCGTTCTTTCGCCACGGACGCGCCGTCTTCGAAATGCGGAGGTGGCAACGGCTGTGCCTTGTGCGCCAAGCCCTGTCGACAGGTCCTAGGGCGGAGAAGGGTCGACGCGGACGAGCCGCGTCCCGGTGTCGGCGATCGTGAACGTGCCGTCGTCGTTGGCGATCACCGGCAGCCGCGCGTACGCGGTGCGGTACGTGTGCGTGCCATCGGCCGCGACCTCGTCGACGATCGTGTACGAGGCGCCGGTGATCGAGCGGACTTCGAAGGTGCGGTCGGTGTCGCTGGGCGGAGTGACGCTGGGCATCTGGGGAGCAGGGAAGGGACGGCGCGGCATCGCGAGGGCTCGACGGCTCCCGGGCGGAGACTCGCTGCCCGCCCGGTCAGCACTTGCTGGGCAAACGCCGTGCGCCGCGCGCGAGCGGGTGGTGAGAGCATGCGAGCTGTTGCCGGCGAGAGCATGCGAGCGGTCGCGAACGGCGGGCATGGGCACGGCCATTGCCCGAATTCGGCGCCATGCGTCTTCCCAGGCCACACGCACCTCGTCTTCGCCGCGAGCCGAGCCGGCGACGCGCCGCAGCGCCGCCGCCGGCTGTCCCCAACACCGCCGCGGCGGAGGTCACCGCGGCGCGCGAGCCCGACGACGAGCACGCGCCGGCCGAAGCGCTGGAGGCGGGATTTCGCGCGTCGTCGTACGAGCTCAAGCGCGGCCTCGAGGTCGTCGAGCTGCCGACGTCGCTGCCCGCCGACGTGCTCGACCGCCTGTTCAAGTCGCCGCAGCGATGAGGACGTCGGCGCCGCCGCAGCGACGACCACTTCGTAGGACGGCAGCGCGTTCGCGTGTCCGGCACCTTCCGCGCGCCGGCGCGCTCGCCTAACGTCGCGTCCCCGATTCGCGCGAGACCCACCATGCCGGCCACCCTGCGACCCCGCCGCGACCGCCGCGTCGCCACCGATGCGACCGAGCTGCTCGCCGCCGACCACCGCGAGGTGCGCGACCTCTTCGCCGCCTATCGCAAGCTCGCCGAAGGTCGCGCCGACGCCGGCGAGCGCCGGCCGCTCGCCGAGGAGATCTGCACGCTGCTCACGGTGCACGCGGCGATCGAGGAGGAGATCTTCTATCCCGAGGCGCGCGCCGCCGGCGTCGAGAGCGACCTGCTCGACGAGGCCGAGGTCGAGCACGCCGCCGCCAAGGACCTGATCGCGCAGATCCGCGACATGGACGCCGGCGATGCGCTCTACGACGCCAAGGTGAAGGTCCTCGGCGAGTACGTCGACCACCACGTCGCCGAGGAGGAGGGCGAGCTGTTCGCGAAGTGCCGCGCCTCGAGCATGGACCGGAGCGCGGTCGGCGCGCGGCTCGCGGCGCGCCACACCGAGCTCATGAGCGAGATGAGCGAGGGGCTGGAAATCGTCGGCTGACGTCGCGCAACACGATTCACGATCGAAGAAAGGCAGAACGCACATGGGTCTCGTCAGCTTCCTCCGCGACGCCGGTGAAAAGTTGTTCCACGCGCCGGCCGCTGCGCCCGCCGCGGCGCCGGCACCGGCCGCCGCGGCACCGGCAGCGCCCGACGTCGCGGCGCTGAACGCGACGGCGTCGCAGGCGATCGAGCGCTACATCGCGTCGCAGGGCCTCAAGGCCGACGGCCTCGACGTCCGCTACGACGGCGCGACGCAGACGGTGACGGTGAGCGGCATCGCCCCCGACCAGGCGACGAAGGAAAAGATCGTGCTCTGCTGCGGCAACGTCTCGTCGGTCGCCAAGGTCGACGACCTGCTCACGGTCGCGAGCGGCGGCCAGCCGGAGTCGAAGTACCACGAGGTCAAGTCGGGCGATACGCTCTCGAAGATCGCCAAGGAAGAGTACGGCGATGCCAACGCGTACATGAAGATCTTCGAGGCGAACAAGCCGATGCTCTCGAATCCGGACAAGATCTACCCCGGGCAGAAGCTGCGCATCCCGCCCGAGTGACGGCGGAGCGCGCGCAACCGACGAGGAGCCGATGGCCGCAGACGCCGCCGCCGTGAAGCCGGCCGCCGCGAAGCGCTCGTGGCAGACCTGGCTCGCGCTCGCCAAGGGCGCGGTGTCGTCGTGGCTCGACGATTACGCGCCGAGCATGGGCGCGGCGCTCGCGTACTACACGGTGTTCTCGCTCGCGCCGCTGCTGCTGATCGTCGTCTCGGTCGCCGGGCTCGTGTTCGGCGAGGACGCGGTGCGCGGCGAGCTGATCGGGCAGCTGCAGGGGCTGATGGGCAGCGAGGCTGCGCAGGCGGTGCAGGGGCTGCTGGCGGGAGCGAGCAAGCCGAGCCACGGCGTGATCGGCACCGTGGTCGGCGTCGCGGTGCTCG
>JASLGD010000102.1 GCA_030150305.1 Caldimonas sp.
CGAGTCAACGAGACGTATCAGACGAACCGAGAAGGACGCTGGTCTGCCAAGAGTTCCCGTCATCGCCCTCACCGCAAACGTGCTCTCAGGCGACCGCGAGAAGTGCCTGGCGTCCGGCATGGACGACTATCTTGGCAAGCCCTACACGGCGAACGAGCTTTACGCCAAGCTGCTGGCTTGGTTGCCGTCGACCAAGACGGCCGTAGATGCGAGCGGCAAGGACAGCGAGAGCTGCGCCATGAGCGGCAACAAGGCACGCACGACGGCCGACTGAGCGATTGGCGAGACTCTCGCTGGAAGAGCTATCTGCCCGGCGAGCACGAGTTCAACCGGAGCCGCCGAGCCGCGGCTTCCCTGAGCGCCATCAACTTCGCCCGCGGATCCGCGACTGCCTGGGTCTCGTGCAGCTTCATCTCCGCGATGAAGCGGCTCGGCAGCGCCGGCTGCGATTGCCGACCGCGCTTGCGACGCCTTAGCGTGCTGACGGCGAGCGTCGCGCGCGCGCGGGTGATGCCGACGTACATCAGGCGCCGTTCTTCCTCGAGGCGCGCCGGGGTCATCTGCGCGAGCTCCTCCTCCGCCGCGAAGGGCAGCAGGCCTTCGTTGACGCTCGCGAGGATCACGTGCGGCCACTCGAGCCCCTTGGCAGCGTGCAGCGTCGAGAGGCTGACGACGTTCTGCTCGTCGCCGCGCTCGGCGAGGCTGACGATGACCGAGATCGTCTGCGCGACCGCGAGCACGTTCGTCGCTTCCTGCTCGTCGCCCGTCGCGGCGCTGCCGGTGCCGCCGCAGCGGCGCGCGATCCAGTCGACGAAGTCGAGCACGTTGCTCCAGCGCGCGTCGGCGAGCGCCGGCGAGTCCTCGCCGTCGCGCAGGTGCGCCTCGTAGCCGATCTCGTCGAGCCAGCCGAGCAGCATCGCCTTCGCATCGACGGCGCCGCGCGCGTCGCGCGCGCGCTCCTGCAGCGCATGGACCGTGCGGCCGAACTCGTGCAGGCCCGCGACTGCGCGGGGCGGCAGCGCGTCGGCGAGCGAGTCGGCGAAGAGCGCCGCGAACACGCTCGACTTCCACCGCTGCGCAAACGTGCCGAGCGCGGCGAGCGTCTGGTGGCCGATGCCGCGCTTCGGGCTCGTCGCCGCGCGCAGGAACGCCGGGTCGTCGTCCTCGTTGACGAGCAGGCGCAGCCACGCGCACAGGTCGCGGATCTCGGCGCGCTCGAAGAAGCTCTGCCCGCCCGAGACCTTGTACGGGATGCCCGCCTTCTGCAGCGCCTGCTCGAACGCGCGCGCCTGGTGGTTGGCGCGGTAGAGGATCGCGATGTCGGCGAACCCGGCACCGCCGGCGCGCAGCGACTCGATGCGCGCGACGGCGCGCTCGGCCTCGTGGACCTCGTCGTCGCACTCGACGAGCGCGACCGGCTCGCCCTTGCCGAGGTCGCTCCAGAGCTTCTTCTCGAACAGCTTCGGGTTGTGGCCGATCACCGCGTTGGCGGCGGCGAGGATGCTGCCAGTGGAGCGATAGTTCTGCTCGAGCGGGATCACGGTCAGCTTCGGATAGTCGGCGGGCAGCCGGCGCAGGTTCTCGATCGTCGCGCCGCGCCAGCCGTAGATGCTCTGGTCGTCGTCGCCGACCGCGGTGAACGCACCGCGTTCGCCGGCGAGCAGCTTCATCAGCTCGTACTGCACGCCGTTGGTGTCCTGGTACTCGTCGACGAGGAGATAGCGCAGCCGCTCGCGCCACGCGTCGCGCACGTCGTCGTGCTGCGAGAGCAGCCGCATCGGCAGGACGACCAGGTCGTCGAAGTCGGCGGCGCGGTACGCCTGCAGCCGCTCCTCGTAGCGGCGCATGACGCGCACGGCGACGAGCGCGTCGTCTGCGCTGCGACCGTCGTGGCTGCCGGCGAGCACCTCGGCTTCGGCGTCGGCGCTGGCGAGGCCGCGGTTCTTCCACGCGCTGATCGCCCATTGCCAGCGCCGCGCGACCGCGTTGTCGGTGGTGCCGCCGGCGTCCTTGAGGACGCCGAGGACATCGTCGCTGTCGAAGATGCTGAAGTTCGCGGGCAACCCGAACCGGCCGCCGTCTTCGCGCAGGATGCGCACGCCGAGCGCGTGGAACGTGCTGATCGCGAGCTTGCTTGCGGCGCGGCCGCCGACCAGCGAGCGCGCGCGCTCGCGCATCTCGGCGGCTGCCTTGTTCGTGAACGTGATGGCGGCGATCTGCGCTGGCGCGTGGCCGGCCTCGAGCAGGCGCGCGATCTTGTGGACGATGACGCGCGTCTTCCCCGAGCCCGCGCCGGCGAGCACGAGGCACGGGCCGCCGAGGTGATGGACGGCCGCGAGCTGCGCTGGATTCAGGGTCGCCGGCGGCGACCGGTCGCTGCTCAGGAGCCGTCTCTCAGTTCGGTTCGCCGCAGAGGCAGTGGACGACGGCCGCGAACGGCTTCCTGCGCTCGACGAGGTCGCTCACCCAGCCGAGGTCGCGCGCCGCGCTGCGCAGCGCCGCCGGCGCGACGCCGAGCGCCGAGCCGACGCGCGCGTCGATCTCGGCGCCGACCGCGCCGGCGATCCGCGTGTTGACCATCGCGAGCAGCTGCGCGAAGCGCCCCGGGTCGCGCTCGATGTAGACGACGCGCGGCTTGTCGCCGAGATTGGCGCGTTTCGCCGCCGAGCGGATCGCGTCGCCGAACATGCCGATCGTGTCGACCAGGCCGCGCTCCTTCGCCTGCGTGCCGGTCCAGACGCGGCCCTGCGCGACGGCGTCGATCTTGTCCGGCGTCGTCTTGCGCGCTGCCGCGACCTTGGTCGTGAAGTCGACGTACGTGTGGTCGACGTGCTGCTGAACGAGCTCGGCGAGGCGCGGGTCGAGCGGCAGGCGTGGATCGTCGGCGTTCCTCAGCCACGTCGTGCCGACGCCGCCCGGGTGGATGCCGAGCTTGGCGAGCGTCTTGTCGGCGCTCGGCAGCAGCGCGAAGACGCCGATCGAGCCGGTGATCGTCGCCGCGTCGGCGAAGATCTCGTCGGACGCGGTCGAGATCCAGTAGCCGCCCGACGCCGCGACGTTGCCCATCGAGACGACGACGGGCTTGCCGGCAGCGCGCGTCACCTCGAGCTCGCGGCGGACGAGCTCGGAGCCGAACACGCTGCCGCCGGGCGAGTCGACGCGCAGGACGATCGCCTTGATGTCCTTGTTGTCGCGCGCCTTGCGGATCAGGTTCGCGGTCGAGAGGCCGCCGACCGTTCCCGCCGGCGCCTCGCCATCGACGATCTCGCCCTCGGCGACGACGACGCCGACGGCGTCGCCGGTCAGCTTCGCCTTGACGTGCGCGAGGTAGTCGTCGAACGCGACCTGGCGAAACGTGTTCTCGTCTTCGTCCTTGGCGCCGCGCTCGATCATCAACGCGCGCAGCTCGTCGCGCGTCTTCAGGCCGTCGACGAGCTTCTCGGCGAGCGCCATCTTCGCGGCGTCGCCGCCGGCGGCGGCGAGGCGCTGCGGCGCTTCGTCGATGCCGCGCTGGATCGCGCCCGGAGCGAGTTTCCTCGCCTTCTCGACCGCCTCGGTGTAGGTCTGCCAGAGGCCGCCGTAGAGCAGCTTGTCGGCCTCGAGCGCCGCCTGCGACGGCTCGTTGGCGATGAACGGCTCGACCGCGCTCTTGAAGGTGCCGACGCGCATCACGTTGACGGTGATGCCGAGCTTGTCGAGCGCGTCCTTGTAGTAGTTGTGCAGGCTGCCGAAGCCGGCGATGTAGACCATGCCGAGCGGGTGCAGGTAGACCTCGTCGGCGTGCGCCGCGATGTAGTACTGGCGCTGGTCGTACTCGGACCCCCAGGCGACGACCTTCTTGCCGCTCGCCTTGAAGCGGTCGATCGCGCCGGCGATCTCGCGCAGCATCGAGAAGCCGGTCGGCCGCATCTCGTCGAGGACGACGACGAGGCTCGTGATCTTCGGGTCGTCGGCCGCCGCGTCGAGGACGGCGAGGATGTCGCGCAGCTGCACCTTCTGCAGCGCCTCGCCGCGCACCTGGTCGAGCGCGGTCGAGCGCAGCGTTCCCGTCCGCTGCTCGCCGATCGTGCCGTCGATGCGCAGCACGAGCGCGGTCTTGTCGGCGATCGGCGCCGGCCCGGTCTTGACGAGCGCGACGACGACGATCGCCAGGATCAGCAGGAAGAGCACGTTGAGGACGACGCGCCGGCTGGCGTCGACGACGCGCCAGACGCCGCGGAAGAACCGGCGTGCCGGGCCGGGGGAGGACGCTGACATGGGAGGGACGAGCGGAAGCGAAGCGCGAAGCTTACGCGAGACGGTGCCGGAGCTCGCCGCAATGCCGCATGACCCGGCTCGGCTCTTGCAATACTGCGCGCCCATGCAGGCGATCCTGGCGGTGACCGTTCCGTTCTTCGCTCTCGTCCTGCTCGGCTGGGTCGCGGCGCGCATGCACTGGCTGCCGGCGAGCGCGATCCCGGGGCTGAACGCGTACGTGCTCTTCTTCGCGCTGCCGTGCCTGCTCTTTCGCTTCGGCTCGAGCCTGCCCCTCGAGCGCCTCGCCGACCCGGTCCAGCTCGCGGTCTACTTCCTCGCCGCGGTCGCGGTCGTCGCGCTCACGATCGCGGTCACGCTCGCGCGGCCGGGGCGCAGCGGCGTCGACCTGCGCGACGCCGCGCTCGGCGCGCTCGTCGCGGCGTTCCCGAACGCCGGCTTCATGGGCGTGCCGCTCCTGGTCGCGCTCCTCGGCGATGCCGCCGCCGGCCCGGTGATCGGCGCGATCGTCGTCGACCTCGTCTTCACCAGCACCGTCTGCCTCGCGCTCGCGCAGGCGCACACGCATCGCGGCGGCGGCGGCGAGCAGCGCTCGCTGGCGCATGCGGTGGCGCTCTCGCTGCGCGGCGCGCTCACCAATCCGCTGCCGTGGGCGATCGTGGTCGGCGCCACGTTCGCCGCGACGAAGCTCGAGCTCGTCGGGCCGATCGCGCAGATCGTCCGCATGCTCGGCGATTCGGCGACGCCGGTCGCGCTCTTCACCATCGGCGCCGTGCTCTGGCGCGCCGGCGAGCACGTCCACACACGCACGCCGCTCGGCCGCACGCTGCCCGTCGCGCTGATCAAGCTCGTCGTCCATCCGGCGCTCGTCTTCGGCCTCGGCAGCACCGCGCGCGCGTTCGGCGCGCCCCTCTCGCCGTTCACCGTCACCGCGCTGACGCTCACTGCGGCGCTGCCGAGCGCGAGCAACGTCTCGGTGCTCGCCGAGCGCTACGGCGCCGACAACGGCCGGATCGCGCGGATCATCCTCGTCTCGACCGTGCTCGCGTTCGTGACGTTCTCGGTGGTCGCTTGGCTGTTCGACGTCGGGGGCGGGTCGCATCGTTGACTGGGCCTGTGCACACTGCGGACGCGGGGGGCGGGTGGCCGATTTCCTCCATGTCCCCCGGCCCTGGCCTGAACGGCCGGGCCTCCTCCTTTACTTCCGGAAA
>JASLGD010000110.1 GCA_030150305.1 Caldimonas sp.
TCGCCGTCGACGATCGCTCCGTCGTCGAGCTGCACCCGATAGCCGCGCGAGCCCGGCGCGATGACGGTCGCGCGCGCGCGCACGTGTCGAAGGCTCGCGCCGGCGGCTGCGCGGTGCAGCGCGTCGTCGAGCGTCGCGGCGACATAGCGGGCGACATCGAGCCGGCGCGTGTAGTGATGGCCCTCGGCGGTCGTCGCCTCCGGGTCGCTCTCGAACAGGCCTTCGCGGCGCACCCAGCGCGTCATGTGCGTCGGGTCTTCGCCGAAGACGATCATCTTGTCGCTCGGCACGTTGATGCGGTGCTCGGGCGCTGCCGATCCGTAAGCCAGGCCGGCGCCGAGGCCGGCTCGCGGCTCGACCACCACCAGCTCGAACGGCGTGCGCGCAGCGCGCAGGAGATGTGCGGCGAACACCGCACCGCTGAAGCCGCCGCCGACGATCACGACGCGCGGCGGCGTCATGCGCGGGCCGCGGCGAGCTCGTCCATGGCCAGGGCGAAACAGGCCTGCGGCGCGTGAGCGACTCCGATGCCGATCCAGCCGGCGCTGACGTCGCGATGGGCGATGCCGGTGTGGATGCGCACGCCGCCCGGCATCGCCGCCGCTCGCGCGGCGTCGAGGCCGAGGCCGACGCCGGCCGGGCCAGCGAGGGCCGGCGCGATGTCGTCGCGCCGGCCGATGAACAGCGCGCGCATCGCCTCGCCCTGCACGCGCGCTTCGGTCCAGTCGCGCTGCATGGTGCGGGCGATCTCGGGCGAGGCGTGGGCGATGCAGCCACCAAGGCCGAACGCTTCCATGATGGCGCTGTCGCCGAGGTCGCCGTGGGCGTCGGCGGGGCCGTGGCCGTCGAACCAGCCGCCCACCGGTTGCGTCGCCGGCGCCGTGAACCAGCGGCCCGGCACACCGGCGATCTGTACGCCGCACGAGATGCCGTTGCGGCTGATCGCAGTGACGATGCGCGAGCCTTCGATGCCGGCGGCGCGATCGAGGCAGAGCTTGGCGGCGGCCATCGCGTAGTTCAGGAAGTGCTGCGGATGGCCGGCGAGCCAGTCGCGCTCGGCCATGCCGAGCGGCGCGAGCGCGGCGAGGAAGGCGAGCATGCCGCCGATGTTGCGCTGGTGCACGTCGTCGCCGAGCTCGACGCCGCGCCCGACCAGCGGCAGCAACGGCAGGCCGCCCGCCGGCAGCGCGCGCGCGAGCGCCGGGCCGATCACCGACTCGACGTGGCGCAGTCCGGCGGCGACGTCGTCGCCGTAGTGACCGAAGCGCAGCACGCGGCGCCCCTTCTCGGCGAGCGTGGCGAAGGCGTTCGCGCCCGAGGCGGCGTCCTCGACGCGAAACACCGGCTGGCTCGGCCGCACCACGCCGGCCATCGGCGAGACGATGCCCATCGAATGGTTGGTGCGCAGCCGGATGCTGCCGTCGAGCACCATCCGCGAAGCCGTCGCGAGCGACCCGGCCCAGCCCTCGTGCACGACGGCGCCGGCGAGCGCTCCGAGCACGACCGGCGGCGGTGCCTGTCCGGGCGCGAAGGGCGGACCGGCGTGGCCGAGCTCGCCTTCGGCCAGGCCGACGTCGCGCGCTGCGAGCAGCTCACGCAGCACCGGTCGGCAGCGGGCGATGCGCTCGATCGCGCGGCGATCGGCATCGGCAGGCGGCGCGATGGCACCCGACGCGATCGCCGCCGTGGGAGTGGGCGCAGAAGGTGGCGGCCGCGTCACGCGTCGGGCTCGACGATGAAATGCACTTCGCGCGGCTGCTGCGAGTTGATGGCGACGATGTCTTGCGGACACGCCGACAGCACGACGACGCAGCCGATTTCGGCGCGCAGGTCGACGTGGTCGCCCGGGGCCGAGACCGTGGGCAGCCAGCCGATGCCGCCGTCGGCGCCGACCGGGATGTTCATCCACAGGTTCAGCGCGCACGGCACTTCGCCTGTGCGCAGGCCGATCGCCGCCAGCGCCATGCGCAGGTTGTCGGCGCAGTTGTCGTGGTAGATCGAGACGCCGAGGGTTCGATAGCGGTCGAGGTCGCAGGGCGCGATCAGCGTGTCGTGCACGCCCGGCGAGGTGTCGGCCGTGAACGTGAGGATCGGCCGGCGCCGGTTGGTCACCAGCACGTCGCCGACGCGCGGAATGGTGCGGTCGACCCAGGCGCGCACGTGCTCCATCGACAGGAACTCGTTGAGCTGCGCGGCATTGAACGCCCAGGTGTCGCAGACCTGCGTGCCGTGGGTGTTGATGATCCGGATCGTCTGGCCGGCGGACAGTCGCACGGCGCGACCCTGGCGCGCCGGCACCGTGTAGAGGCGGCCCGGGGTGGGCCAGCCGTCGGCGGAGATCGGCGCGTCGAGCGTGCCGTTGCGGCCGTCGGCCTCGCCGTTGTCGTGGAGCAGAGGCGCTGCGTGCATCGGTGCGGCGATCGTAGGGCAGCGTGCACGTGCAGGCGGGTCGACGCATGCCTGCCCGCTTCGCGCCGCCCGGATCGATTCAAGTGACTTGAAATGTGCGCAAGCAGCTTGCGTGCCGGTGCGCGAGGTGCGGCATGCACCGAAAACGCGTCCCCGCCGGGGTGCGCGGGGCCTGAAGGCTTGGCACAGGCTTTGCGGACAGGCTGCCTGCTTTCCTTCGTCAAGCCCCTTCATCAGAGGAGTACCGCATGTCGCGTCCCATCCACTGGCTCGCCCGTCGCACCCTGCTGGTCGCGCTGCCGCTGATCGCCCTCGCCGCGGCCCACACATCGGCCGGCGCCGCCACGCTGGAAGAGATCAAGAAGCGTGGCTACCTCGTCGTCGCCACCGAAGACGACTTCCGTCCGTTCGAGTTCGTCAAGGACGGCAAGCCCACCGGCTTCGACAACGAGATGGTCGAGGAGCTCAAGAAGTACGCGCCGTTCGAGATCCGGCAGCAGATCCTGCCCTGGACCGGCATCCTCGCCGGCGTCTCGACCGGCAAGTACGACGTCGCCATCACCGCCGCCATCATCACCAAGGAGCGCACCCAGTCGCTGGACTTCACGAGCCCGATCGCCGACGCGACGCATTACTACGTCAAGCGCAAGGCCGACGCCTCCATCAAGGGCATCAAGGACCTGAGCGGCAAGACCATCGGCGTGCAGGCCGGCAGCGCGCTGCTCGGCCGGCTGCCCGAGCTCAAGGCGATGATCGAGAAGACCGGCGGCCAGATGGGCAAGGTCGTCGAGTACACCTCGTACCCCGAGGCCTACCAGGACCTGGCGCTCGGCCGCACCGACATCGTCGTCAACACGATCATCAACCTGAAGGCGCTCGTCGACGAAAAGCCCGGCGTGTTCGAGCTGGGCCAGCCGGTGTCGGGCAAGTCGTTTCCGGCCTGGGCGGTCGCCAAGGGCAACACCGACCTGTTGAAGTTCCTGAACGAGTTCCTCGCCAAGGAAAAAGCCAACGGCACGATGCCGGCGCTGCAGAAGAAGTGGTTCGGCCAGACCTGGGACCTGCCGGTGAGCTTCACGCCGGAGTTCTGATCCGTTGGGCACGGCCGACGTCCTGGCCATTCTTTCCGGAGCGCTGACGACGATCTGGATGTCGGCGGCGGGCATCGCGCTCGGCCTGCCGATCGGCCTCGGCCTGGCGTTGATCCGCTGGGCCGGTGTGCCGGTGGCGGCGCCGCTGGTCGCCACCTACGTGAGCCTGCTGCGGGCCACGCCGCTGGTCACCCTCGTGCTGCTGGTCTTCTTCGCGGTGCCGCAGCTCGGCGTCACGATGGAGCCGGTCGAGGCGGGCCTGCTTTCGCTGGTGCTCAACACCGCGGCCTTCAACTGCGAGGTGTGGCGCGCCTCGTTGCTGGCCTTCCCGAAAGACCAGATGGAAGCGGCGAAGTCGGTCGGCATGCGCCGGGTCCTGCGCTTTCGGCGCATCGTGCTGCCGCAGGTGGTGCGCGCGAGCCTGCCCGGCCTCGTCAACGAGATGTCGCTGCTGGTGAAGGCGACGCCGGTGCTCGCGGTCGTCGGCGTCGTCGAGGCGACGCGCGCCGCGGTGCGCATCGGCGCCGAAACCTACGAGCCGCTGCCGCCGTTCTTCGTCGCCCTCGCGGTCTACCTGCCGATGATCTTCGTTCTGGTCAGCGTGCAACGCTGGCTCGAGCGACGGCTGGCGCGCTCGACCGCGCCCTGACTGGGCCGATCCAAGATGAACGGCTTCGCGATCGTCTGGTCGGAGCGGGCGCTGATGCTCTCGGGGCTGGCCAACACCGTCGTGCTCTCGCTGCTGGGCATGGCGGCATCGCTCGTGCTCGGCGCGCTGCTCACGCCGGTGCTCGTGTCGCGGCGCCGCGCACCGGCCTTTGCCGCGCTGCGCTTCGTCGACCTGATGCGCTGCACGCCGTTCCTGCTGCTGGCCTACATCGTCTACTACGGCTTGCCGTCGATCGGCCTGCGCTTCGACAACTGGAGCGCCGGCCTGCTCGCGCTCGTTCTCTACAACAGCGCGTACATGGCCGAGATCCTGCGCGGCGCGTGGGTGGCGCAGCCGCGCGAGCCGATCGAGGCCGGCCTGGCGTTCGGCTACTCGGGCCTGCGCCTGTTCCGCCGCATCGTCCTGCCGCCGTTGCTGCTGGCGGCCGGCCCGGTGATCGGCAACCAGACGATCCAGATCATCAAGGACAGCGCCTTCCTCACCATCATCGCGCTTCCCGAGCTCACGCACGCGGCCAGCTCGATCCAGTCGCGCCGCTACATCCCGTTCGCGGCGTTCATCGTCGCGGTCTTGCTGTACTGGGCCTTGTGCCTTCTCGTCGAGGCCGCCGTGGCCTTCGGCAAGCGACTCGCGGAGGCCCGCCGATGAGCGTCGTCAGGATGGCGGGTGCGCAGGCCCGGCCCGCTTCTTCCGCCCCAGCGTCGGCAGACGATGCGGCCCGCCCCGTTCTCTCGATCGTCGGGCTGGTGAAGCGCTTCGGTGCCAACACGGTGCTCGACGGCATCGACCTGCAGGTCAAGCGCGGCGAGACGGTCTGCCTGCTCGGGCCTTCGGGCTCGGGCAAGTCGACGCTGCTGCGTTGCATCAACTGGCTCGAAGTGCCCGACGGCGGCCGCGTGCTGCTCGACGGCGAGCCGGTCGGCGTGACCAGCGGCGGCGTCGTCATGGGCGACGCGCAGCTCTCGTGGATGCGCACGCACATCGGCATGGTGTTCCAGCATTTCGCGCTGTGGCCGCACCTGACCGTGCTCCAGAACGTGATGGAAGCGCCCGTGCACGTGCAGCGTCGCCCGCCAGGCGAGGTGCGCAACGAAGCGCTCGCGCTGCTCGAGCGCGTCGGCCTCACGGCCAAGCACGACGCCTTTCCGGCGCACCTCTCGGGCGGCCAGAAGCAGCGGGTCGGCATCGCTCGGGCGCTGGCCATGAAGCCCTCGCTGATGCTGTTCGACGAACCGACCAGCGCGCTCGATCCCGAGCTCGTGGGCGAGGTGCTGACCGTGATGCGCGACCTGGCGCGCGACGGCTTGACGATGGTCGTCGTCACGCACGAGATGAGCTTCGCCCGCGACGTCGCCGATCGCGTCGTCTTCCTGGACGCGGGTGCAATCGTGGAGACCGGCTCGCCCGAGGAATTCTTCGGCGCGCCGCGGACCGAGCGGGCGCGCCAGTTCCTGCTTCGCTATTCGAGCGGCGCTGCGGCGCCGGAAGGGCTTCGATGAACGCATCCGCCAGCGAGCGCGCCGCCTTGCGCGAGATCAATCGCCAGCGCTACGAGGAGCTGCGCGCCGCCGGGCAGGGCGCGACCGCGCAGGCGCTGCCCGGGCCTTCGGTGGTCGGGCTGCCGCTGCCCGGCGCAACGATCCACGACGAGGAGATCGCGCCGGGCGGCTACTGGACGACGAGGCTGCGCCGCGGCGAGGGCCTGCGCATCGTCGATCAACGCGGCGACGCGGCGGTGGCGCTCGTCGCCTGGAACGCCGACGAGACGAGCGAGCGCATCAACGTCGCCGACACGATGAAGGTGCAATGGTCGGCGCGGCTGTGCAAGGGCCGCGTGGTGCTCACCGAGATGGGCCGCGTCGCCTTCTCGATCACCGAAGACAGCAGCGGCGCGCACGACGCGATCGTCGGCCCTTCGACCGCCGCCTCGATGGCGGCGATGCACGGCCACGGCCCGTGGCGCAACTCGCGCGACAACTTCGTCGCCGCGGCGCTCAAGCTCGGGCTCGACCGGCGCGACGTGCCGGCCTGCCTGACCCTGTTCGCCCCCGCCGTCGTGCGCGCCGACGGCTCGCTCGGCTGGGAGCCGACGCGGCGGCACGCCGGTCAGTTCGTCGACGTGCGTGCCGAGCTCGACCTGTGGGTGGCGCTCTCCAACTGCCCGCATCCGCTCGATGCCACGCCGCCGTCGATGCTCGGCCCCGTGCGCGCGATCCGCTTCGTCGCGCCGCCGCCCTCGGACGACGATCCTTGCCGCAACGCCGGGCCCGAGGCCCGCCGCGCCTTCGCCGCCACCGAGCGGTATCTGCGTTGAGACCGATGATCATGCCGACGACGACTGCAACCGCCTCGACAGTGCCCTCGCTCGAGCCGCCCGAAGCCCTCGTGGATTTCACGATCGCGGCGCGCACGCCCTGGTCGACCGTGCTGCGCCCCGGCCAGGTGATGCGGCTCATCGACGTCGAGGGCTGCCAGGCGCTCGATGCCCTGTTCTACAGCGCCGCCGATCCGTCGGAGCGCTACAGCGCGCAGGACACGATCCGTGTCAACGGCACGCCCTACCTCGGGCTCGGCACGACGCTGATCTCGAGCGAGGGGCGGCCGCTCGCGACGATCATCGCCGACACCTGCGGCCGGCACGACACGCTGGCCGGGTGCTGCTCGTGCGAGAGCAACGCCGTGCGTTTCGGCGAGGAGACGCGCTACCAGCACGCCTGCCGCGAGAACTTCGTGCTCGAGCTGGCTCGGCACGGCCTGGCTCGGCGCGACATCGTGCCCAACGTCAACTTCTTCATGAACGTGCCGATCGATCCGACCGGCGAGTTCACGGTCGTCGACGGCGTGTCGGCGCCGGGCAGCTACGTCGATCTGCGCGCCGAGATCGAGCTGCTGTGCGTGTTCTCGAACTGCCCGCAGGTCAACAACCCCTGCAACGGCTTCGATCCGACGCCGGTGCGCGCGATCGTGTGGGAGAGGCCGGCGCGCTGAACGCGCCGTTGCGCGACGCGCCGTCCAGCCCCGTCGCAGTCCCGCTGGATGCGAGCGCGCAGCAGCGCTGGACGCGAGCGCGCGTCGCTCAGCGTTGAGCGAGCGCGGCCGCCGTCGTCGACAGGGCACGTTCGAACAGCGCCAGCGGCGGCCGCCACACGCCGCGGCCGACCAGGCCGGCGCCGTCGCGCGCCAGCATCGCCAGCATCACGATCGGCGCGACACCGGAGCTGACGACGTCGCGTGCGTCGAGGCCGAGCGGCCACTCGTCCGCGAGCAGCGGCTGCGGCGCGAGCAGCAGCCCGGTCGCGGCGCGCAGGTTCTCGCGCCGTTCGTTGCGGCCGAGGACC
>JASLGD010000498.1 GCA_030150305.1 Caldimonas sp.
TCTTGACGGTGTAGACGTCGGGAGCGTCGGGCAGGATCTCGCTCAGCGGCACGCCCGATTCGGCGGTGCGCTTCGCGGTCTCGCGCTGCTGCTGCGTGATCGGGAAGTTGGGCTCGGCGGCGAGCGCGGCGACGGAGACCGTTGCGAGACCGAGGACGGCGAGTTGCCGAAGCGAAGACGGTGCAGGGAGAATTCGTCGGCTCATGCAGGAGGTCTCGTGGAGCGAGCCGCGCGCAGCGGGCGCGGTCCGAAAGGGCTTCCGCGCTGCTTGTCGGGCGAGCTCGCGGTTCGGCGAAAATCTCACTTGAGTTCGAAGATTCTGCCCATAAAGCATTGATATCGCAACGAAACTGGGCGCCGTGCGGTCCTGCGCGTGAGACCTTTCTCACCTCTTTTCGTTGTCGTGCATCCACAGACCGCCGCCGCTGAATCGATTGGTCACAAATGAGCAAGCTCGACATCCTTCGCTATCCCGATCCGCGCCTGCACAAGGTCGCGCGGCCGGTGGCCGAAGTCGACGAGCGCATCCGTCGCCTGGTCGATGACCTGCTCGAGACGATGTACTCGGCCGAGGGCGTCGGCCTCGCGGCGACGCAGGTCGACGTGCACGAGCGCGTCATCGTGATCGACGTCTCCGAGTCGCGCAACGACCCGATCGTGCTGATCAACCCCGAGCTCGTCGCGTTCAGCGACGAGATGGCAGTCGCCGAGGAAGGCTGTCTGTCGGTTCCCGAGATCTACGACAAGGTCTCGCGCCACGCCCGGGTCCGCGTGCGTGCCCTCGATCGCAGCGGCGCGGCACGCGAGTTCGACGCCGACGGGCTGCTCGCGGTCGCCGTCCAGCACGAGATGGATCACCTGCTCGGCAAGGTCTTCGTCGAGTACCTGAGCCCGCTCAAGCGCTCGCGCATCAAGACGCGGATGCTGAAGAAGACGCGCGAAGAGGCGCGCGTCTGATGGCGGCGGCGTAGCCCGCATCGCGATGCGGGTCGGCTTCGCCGGAACGCCGGAGTTCGCCCGCGTCGCGCTCGCGCGCATCGTCGACGCCGCATTCGACGTTCCGCTCGTCCTGACACAGCCCGATCGGCCGGCCGGCCGCGGCATGAAGCTGCTCGCCTCGCCGGTCAAGGCGTTCGCGCTCGAGCGCGGCATGACGGTCGCGCAGCCGCACGGCCTGCGCCTCGACGGCAAGCACGCGGCCGAGGCCCGCGCCGCCGAGCGGCTGCTCGGCGACGCCAAGCTCGACGTCCTCGTCGTCGCGGCGTACGGCCTCATCCTGCCGCCGTGGCTGCTCGCGCTGCCGCGCCACGGCTGCGTCAACATCCACGCCTCGCTCCTGCCGCGCTGGCGCGGCGCGGCGCCGATCCAGCGCGCGATCGAGGCCGGCGACCGCGTCACCGGCGTCACGATCATGCAGATGGACGAAGGTCTCGACACCGGGCCGATGCTGCTCGCCGAGGAGGTCGCGATCGCGGTCGACGACAGCGCGGGTGCGCTGCAGGCGAGGCTCGCTGCGCTCGGCGGCGAGCTGATCGTGCGCGCGCTCGGCGCGCTCGGCGAAGGGGCGCTGCGCGCGACGCCGCAGCCCGACGCGGGCGTCAGCTACGCCGCCAAGATCACGAAGAGCGAAGCGACGATCGACTGGCGCGTGCCGGCGGCGACGATCGAGCGGCGGCTGCGCGCCTTCGATCCGGCACCCGGGGCGCGCAGCGTCCTCGAGGGCGAGACGATCACCTGCTGGCGCGGCGTGGTGCGCGCCGGCGGCGGCGTTCCGGGAACGATCGTCGCGGTCGAGCGCGATGCCCTGGTCGTCGCCTGCGGCGACGGCCGGCTCGCGCTCACCGAGCTGCAGCGCGCCGGCGGCCGCCGCATGCCCGCGGCGGCGCTGCTGCGCGGCTGGCAGCCGCCGAGCGGCGCGGTGTTCGCCCCGATCGCGGCCGGCGGCGATTGAACTGCATCATCGCGGCGCCATCTTCTTGGCGACGCCGGCGAGGCGTCCTCTGCACAGGAACGACGCGATGTTCAACCTCCTGAAAACCGCTGTCCTGATGGCGGCGATCACCGCCCTCTTCATGCTGATCGGCGCCTACGTCGGCGGCCGGCAGGGGATGGCGTTGGCGCTCGTGCTGGCGCTCGGCCTCAACTTCTTCAGCTACTGGTTCTCCGACAAGCTGGTGCTCAAGATGTACAACGCGCGCGAGGTCGACGAGACCTCGGCGCCGCAGTTCTACCGGATGATCGCCGAGCTCGTGCAGCGCGCCGGGCTGCCGATGCCGCGCGTCTACGTCATCGACGAGGCGGCGCCGAACGCGTTCGCGACCGGCCGCAACCCGGAGCACGCCGCCGTCGCCGCGACGACCGGGATCATGCAGGTGCTGAGCGCGAACGAGCTGCGCGCCGTCATGGCGCACGAGCTCACGCACGTCGCGCACCGCGACATCCTGATCTCGACGATCAGCGCGACGATGGCCGGCGCGATCTCGATGCTCGCCAATTTCGCGATGCTGTTCGGCGGCCGCGACAGCGAAGGCCGGCCGGCCAATCCGATCGCGGGCCTCGTCGTCATGCTGCTCGCGCCGCTCGCGGCCAGCCTGATCCAGCTCGCGATCAGCCGGGCGCGCGAGTTCGAGGCCGACCGCGGCGGCGCCGAGCTCTCGGGCGACCCGCGCTCGCTCGCCTCCGCGCTGCAGAAGATCCAGGCGTACGCGCAGGGCACGCCGCTGATCGCCGCCGAGCGCAACCCGCAGACGGCGCAGATGATGATCATCAACCCGCTGCACGGCGGCGGCATCGGCTCGCTCTTCTCGACCCACCCGTCGACCGAGGAGCGCGTCGCGCGGCTGCTGGCGATGGCCGGCGGCCCGGGGCGCTAGCGCGGCCTCAACTTCGCGGCCGGGCGGCCGAAAACGGGGGCGGACTCCCGCCCGCCGCCATGCGCCGCCTGCCCATCGCCTTCGCCAGCGTCGTCGTCGCTTCGCTCCTCGCCGGCTGCGACATGCTCGGCATCGAGTCGGCCGAGAAGGTCGCCGCCGCGCGCGAGGCCGACGGCAAGGCGATCGGCTCGGCGTGCCGCCACGCCGGCCGCGCCATCGAGGACTGCTTCGCGATCTACAAGAAGGCGGACCGCGCCGCGGTGTTCGCCGGCTGGCGCGACATGAACGACTACATGCGCGAGAACAAGATCGAGCCGGTGCCGCCGCAGCTCGCGGCGCAGGTCACGAAGGGCACCGCCACCGAAACGCGCTGACGGCGGCGCGGCGCCGTCACGGCTTCGCGACGACCTCGAACTCGCCGACCGCGACGCGCTCGCCGTGCTCGCTCCTGACCCGCACGGTCGTGCGCCGGTCGTGCTGCGCAGCGGTGCCGAAGCCGCTCGAGAGCCACAGCATCAACCCGGTGCCGGTCGTGAGCATCTGCTGGCGATGGCCGAAGAAGTCCGCGACGACGCGGTACTTGCCGGGCTTGGCGACCTTGAGCGCGAACTCCTCGGGCCCGTAGCCGCCGGTCGCGTCGTGCGTGATCGTGCCGCCCTGGTACGACAGGTTGCGGCCGTAGAAGACCTCCTCGCCGTTCGGATCGAAGACGTGCAGGTCGACGTCGGTGTTGTCGGCGTCCCAGGCGAGGACGACGCGCAGCTCGACCGGCAGGTTGCGCAGCAAGCGCCGATCGATCGCGCTCGTGTCGACCGCCTTGCCGTCGCGGCGCGCCTTGTCGACGACCGCGTTCAGCTCGGTGAGCGCGATCAGCTCGATGTCGGCGAAGCGCGGATCCCACGCGCCCGTCACCACCTTGTAGAGGCGATCGACCGCCTGCTGCGGCTGGCCGGCCTCGGCGAGCGCGAGGCCGAGGTCGCGATGCGACTGCGGCTCGTTCGGCGCCAGCTCGACGACGCGCTCGAGGATCGGCAGCGCCGCCTGCGTCTCGCCGGCCTGCTGCAGCCGATACGCGAGCAGGCGCAGCACCTGGCGGTTCTGCAGGTCGAGCTCGGCGAGGTTCGAGAGCGCGCGCAGTCCCTGCGCGCGCAGCTCGCGGTCGTCCTTGGCGAGGAAGAAGTCGGCGACGTCGAGGAAGAAGCCGACGTTGGTCTCGTTGGCGCGGCGCTCGTCGAGGTAGATGCGCGTCCATTCGTCCGGACGCGCATCGCGCAGGCGCTGGATCGACGCGCTCGCGTTCGCCGCCGGCGTCAGTGCGATGGCGATCGACGTCGGCTCGTTCGCCGCGCCGTCGACCTTCTTGGCGCGCGCGCCCGCCGACGCGTCGGCCTCGCGCGCGGCGAAGACCTGCATCGGCGCCGCCGCCGGTGCTGGCGCCACGCTCGGCAGCCGCGCCGCGGCACGTTCCTCGATCGCGCTCGACGTGCGCGCGCTGCGCTCGTCCTTGGTGTCGCGCAGCACTTCGTTGCGCTGCGCCTGCTGGCGCGCCATCTCGGCGGGCGCCGAGAGCGCGCCGACCGCATCGACCGGCGCCGGTTGCGCCTTCGCGATCGCGAGCGGCGGCGGCAGATCGCCTTTCGGAAAGTCGCGGTTCCACCACGCCGTCCGCTCCTCGAAGCGGCGCACGACCTGCGCGAGCCGCTGAGCGTCGCTCTCGGCGCGACGCTTCGCGACCGTCGCGGCAATGCGGTCGACCGCGGCGCGCAGCTCAGGCGGCGGCTCGATCTCGTTGCGGACGTAGTCGTCGACCTGCTCGAGGACGAGCAGCGACGTCTCGCGCGTCGCCAGGCCGAAGCGCTTGCCGAGTTCGCGGATGCGCACCTTGTTCGTCCGCGCCTCGCCTTCGAGCGACGCGAGCGTCAGCCGCGCCCACTGCAGCGCCGCGAGGCGCGACGCCGCGCCGCCCGCCTGCACCGGGACGACGCGCGTCGTCACCGCGCCGGCGGCGTCGCGGATGCGCACCGTGACGTCGGCTGCATCGGCGGTGAGGACGCCGGCAGCGACGAGCCTGCCGTTGGCGACGCTCTGCGATTCGACGACGACGTCGCGCGCGCCGACCGCGTCGATCGCGACGAGCCGGCTGCCGCGCCGCAGCAGCGCGTCGAGCGCGCCCTGCCGGCTCGCGGTCTGCAGGTCGATGCTGCGGCCGCCGGTCGCGTCGGCGAGCGCCTGCAGCGCCGCTGGGTCGCTGCTCGCGGCGCTGTTGATCGCGTACACCGGCACCGGAAACGCGAGCCGCCACGGCGCGCCGTAGTTGGCGAGGCCGTCGGTGAACCAGAGCGCTTCCTGCGAGACGCCGTCGTGGCGCACCGCGCCGAGGTTGCTGGCGCCGTCGTACACGGTCGATTCGAGGGCGCGGCGCAGCGCGCGCCATTCGCCGCCGCGCACCTCGAAGCGCTGCGGCGGCGCCGCCACGTCGGCGACGCGCACGAGCGTCACGCTGGTGTCGCGCACCGCGGCGAAGTAGGCGTCGAGGAGCGCGAGTTCGCGGTCGATCCGGCGTCGCGCGCCCGAGGCCGACGCGTCCCAGACGATCTCCACGCTCTTCGGCAGCGGCCGCGGCGCGGTCTGGCGCGGCACTGACAGCTCGAGCGTGAAGTAGACGTCGCCGCCGCGTGGCTCGACCGCAACCGCGGGTGCCGTGCCAGTCGCCACCCGCAGCGCGATCGGCTCCTTCGGCAGCGTCGCATTCGCGAGCGTCGATTGCGCGACGTAGCCGCCGCCGGGCGTGCGCTCGAAGCGCAGGCCGAGCGCCGCCGGCGCGAGCAGCTCGGGCGCGCTCGTCGCGCCGGGCACGCGCAGCGCGACCGCGAGGCTCTCGACGCGCTCGGCGTACGCGAGCGGGATCTGCAGCCGCGTCGACGCCGGCTCGACGATGCGCAGCTCGACCGTGCGCGTCCGCCCCGGCAGCAGCGGATAGACGCGCAGCTCGTAGTTGTTGCCGATCGTCGTCTGCAGCAGCCCGGGATCGACGCGGCGCCGCGCGATGTCCTCGAACACCTGCTGCGCGCGCGCCTTCTCGACCGGCACCGCGGCGCGCAGCTTGCCGTCGACGTCGAGCGCGAAGCCGCTGACGACCTGGCCGGCGGCGAGCGGGAACTGCAGCTTGCCTTCGAGGACGCGCGAGTTCGGGTTGAAGAAGACCATCTGCACGCGCGTCTGCGCGGCGCCGCCGCTCACCTCGACGTCGACCTGCAGCGACGCGAGCCGGATCGGCTGCTCGGCGCCTTGCACCTGCAGCACCGGAGGTCGCCAGACCGCCGGGGCGACCGTTGCCGAGATCGGTGGCGAGATCGGCGGCGAGATCGGCGGCGAAGGCTGCGCAAACGCGAGCGTCGCGCCTGCGCAGGCGACGGCGAATGCGGCGACGGCGAACGCCAGGCGCGCGGCGCGGCCGGCGAGGACCAAAGACGAGATGGCAGACATGCGAGCTCCCTGGCGGCCGCAGCGCGGCCGGTCGGGTGTGGAACGTGCCGCGCTCGCGGACGGGGTGAACCGGTCGTCGTGAAAGAGCGACCCGTAAAATGCGCGACCTTTGCGAGCCGCATGAACGTCCTTCGTTTCGCAGACCTCGTCGCCGCCGGTCGGGTGGCGGGTCGCCGCGTCTTCATCCGTGCCGACCTCAACGTGCCGCAGGACGACGCCGGCCGCATCACCGAGGACACGCGGATCCGCGCCTCGCTGCCGTGCATCGAGCTGGCGCTTCGCGCCGGCGCCGCCGTGATGGTCACCTCGCACCTCGGCCGGCCGACCGAAGGCGAGCCGAAGCCCGAAGACTCGCTCGCTCCCGTCGCGGCGCGCCTCGGCGAGCTGCTCGGCCGCAAGGTGCCGCTGCGCGCGAACTGGGTCGACGGCGTCGCGGTCGCTGCCGGCGAGGTCGTCGTGCTCGAGAACTGCCGCCTCAACAAGGGCGAGAAGAAGAACGACCCCGCGCTGGCGAAGAAGATGGCCGCGCTGTGCGACATCTTCGTCAACGACGCGTTCGGCACCGCGCACCGCGCCGAGGCGTCGACCTACGGCATCGCCGAGTTCGCCCCCGTCGCCTGCGCCGGCCCGCTGCTCGCCGCCGAGATCGAGGCGATCACGAAGGCGCTCGCCGCGCCCAGGAGACCGCTCGTCGCGATCGTCGCCGGCGCCAAGGTCTCGACCAAGCTCGCGATCCTGCAGAGCCTGGCGAAGAACGTCGATCGTCTCGTCGTCGGCGGCGGCATCGCGAACAGCTTTTTGCTCGCCGAAGGAAAGCCGATCGGCA
>JASLGD010000376.1 GCA_030150305.1 Caldimonas sp.
CGCCCGGCTTCTTCGGCGCGGTGATCACGCCGACGAAGCTCGACAGGCTCGACAGCAGCTGCGCCGCGTTCGCGATCACGCGCTGCGGCTGGTCGGCGTGCAGCTGCGCCTCGATCGGCAGCTCATCGCTCCGGGCGATGCCGCTCGGCTGCGCGGTGAGCATCGTGTCGACGAAGAGGCGGTAGCCGCGCGCCGTCGGGATGCGGCCCGCGCTCGTGTGCGGGCTCGCGATGAGGCCGAGCTCCTCGAGATCGGCCATGACGTTTCGGATCGTTGCCGGCGAGAGCTCGAGGCCGCTCGCGCGCGAAAGCGTCCGCGAACCGACGGGCTGACCGTCGGCGATGTAGCGTTCGACGAGCGCCTTCAGCAACGTCCTGGCGCGTTCGTCGAGGATCGTTTCACCACCCTTCACGCACCCGATTTTGCCTCTGTCGGCGAAGGCCCCTGTGGTGTAATCCCGCGGATGGCGACACGCTTCCGGCACGCTGCGCTCGTCGGCAAGTTCAACGCCGAAGGCATGCGCGAAGAGCTCGAGAAGGTCGCCGAGTTCCTCGTCGCCAACGGGCTCGCGGTGACGCTCGAGGAAGACACCGCTGCCAAGACCGGGATCGCGCGCTACCCTCGGCTCGCCGCCGACGCGCTCGGTGCCGCCTGCGACATCGCGATCGTCGTCGGCGGCGACGGCACGATGCTCGGCATCGCGCGCAGGCTCGCGCGCCACGACACGCCGCTGGTCGGCATCAACCAGGGCCGGCTCGGCTTCATCACCGACATCGCGCTCGACGAATTCGAGGCCGCGCTCGCCGAGATCCTCGCCGGCCGGTACGACGAGGAGAGGCGCACGATGCTCGAAGGCGGCGTCGCGCGCGCCGGCACGACGATCTTCGAGAGCATCGCGCTCAACGACGTCATCGTCAGCCGCGGCGCGACCGCCGGGATGGTCGAGCTCAGGATCGAGATCGACGGCGAGTTCGTCGCCCAGCTGCGCGCCGACGGGCTGATCGTGACCTCGCCGACCGGGTCGACCGCGTACGCGCTGTCGGCGGGCGGCCCGATCCTGCATCCCGGAGTCGCCGCCTGGGCGCTCGTGCCGATCGCGCCGCACGACCTCTCGAACCGACCGATCGTCGTCCCCGAGCGCGGCGAAGTCGAGGTCGAGATCGTCGCGGGCCGCGACGCCAGCGTGAACTTCGACATGCAGTCGCTGACGAGCCTCGCGCACGGCGACCGCATCCGCGTGCGCCGCTCCGCCGACGCGGTGCGCTTCCTCCATCCGCGCGGCTGGAGCTACTTCGCGACGCTGCGCGGCAAGCTCCACTGGGCCTCCGGAACCGTCTGAGCGTGCTGCACCGGCTCGCGATCCGCGACTTCGTCATCGTCGACGCGCTCGAGCTCGAGCTCGCGTCGGGCTTCAGCGTGCTCAGCGGCGAGACCGGCGCCGGCAAGTCGATCCTCGTCGACGCGCTGCAGCTCGCGCTCGGCGGGCGCGGCGACGCGGGCGTCGTCCGCGAAGGGCGAACGCGCGCCGAGATCAGCGCCGAGTTCGACGTCCCCGCGCCGCTCGCCGCCTGGCTCGTCGACGCCGGCTTCGACGCCGACGCGGGCGACGCCGGCCGCATGCTCGTTCGCCGCACGATCGACGCGCAAGGCAAGAGCCGCGCGTGGATCAACGGCGGCGGCGCGACGATCGCGCAGCTGCGCGAGGCCGCCGAGCACCTCGTCGACATCCACGGCCAGCACGCCTGGCAGGGCCTGACGCGCGCGGCGTCGGTGCGCGCGCTGCTCGACGACTACGCCAGCGTCGACGCGCGTCCGCTCGCCGCGCTCTGGACGGCGTGGCGAAGCGCGGCGCAGGCGCTCGACGACGCACGCGGCCGCCACGGCGACGTCGAGCGCGAGCGCGAGCGGCTCGCGTGGCAGATCGGCGAGGTCGCCAAGCTCGCGCCCGGCGTCGACGAATGGGCCGAGCTCGACGCCGAGCACACGCGCCTCTCGCACGGCCAGTCGCTGATCGAGGCGGCGCGCGCCGCGCTCGACGCGATCTCCGAAGCCGACGCGAGCGCCGACGCGCTCGCCGCGCGCGCCGTCGACGCGCTCGAGGCGGTCGAAGAGTTCGACTCGCGCCTGCACGATCCGATCGAGGCGCTGCGCGGTGCGCAGGCGCAGCTGCAGGACGCAGCGCATTCGCTCTCCGGCTATCTCGACCGCGCCGAGCTCGATCCCGAGCGGCTGCGCGAAGTCGACGAGCGGCTGTCGGCGTGGCTCGTGCTCGCGCGCCGCCACCGTCGGCCGCCCGCCGAGCTGCCTGGGCTGCACGCCGAATGGCAGCGCGCGCTCGCCGCGCTCGACGCCGCCGCCGACCTCGACGCGCTCGAGCGTGCGAGCGCCGCAGCGCGCAGCGCGTACGACGTCGAGGCGCGCCGCGTCTCGACCGCGCGCCGCGCCGCGGCGCCGAAGTTCGCCGCCGCGGTGACGAAGACGATGCAGCAGCTCGGCATGGCGGGCGGCCGCTTCGCCGTCGACCTCGTCGCGACCGATGCACCGCAGTCGTTCGGCAACGAGTCTGCCGAGTTCCTCGTCTCCGGCCACGCCGGCGCGACGCCACGGCCGCTCGCCAAGGTCGCGTCGGGCGGCGAGCTGTCGCGCATCGCGCTCGCGGTCGCCGTCGTCGGCATCGAGCCGAGCGGCGAGCACGCGCCGGCGACGCTCATCTTCGACGAGGTCGATGCCGGCATCGGCGGCGCCGTCGCCGAGACGGTCGGCCGCCTGATGAAGCAGCTCGGCAGCGGGCGCCAGGTGCTCGCGGTGACGCACCTGCCGCAGGTCGCCGCGTGCGCCGACCACCACTTCGTCGTTCGCAAGGAGCAATCGAGCGGCTCGGCGACGAGCGCGGTCGATGTCGTGACGGGCGAAGCGCGCGTCGCCGAGATCGCGCGCATGCTCGGCGGCGAGAAGCTCTCGTCGACAAGCCTCGCGCACGCGCAGGAGATGCTCGCCTCGAGCGCCGAAGATCGCGCACCCCCGAAGCGATCGACGCGAAAGGCGCCGTCGTGAGCGACGACGCGCGCGACGCGCCGAGTCGCGTCGCAACCGAAGCCAAAAGCGACCCCGCAGGGGTCGGCCCCTCCCTCTCGGAGGGAGGGGAGCGAAGCGGGGAGGGAGCAGCCCTGTCTCACGCGCCGGCTGCCGAAGGCGGCCGAAGCGCAGGGAGCGCCACCCGTGCGCCACGAGAGATCGTCTTGGTGACCGGCATCTCAGGGTCAGGTAAATCGGTGGCGCTCCATGCGCTCGAGGACGCCGGCTTCTTCTGCGTCGACAACCTCCCGCCCGAGCTGCTGCGCGATTTCGTCCGCCTCGAGACGCAGCGCCGCGAACATCGCATCGCGGTCGCCGTCGACATCCGCAGCGCGAGCTCGCTGCCGCACCTGCTTCCGCTGCTCGCCGAGCTGCGCAGCGAAGGCATCGGCGTGCAGTCGATCTTCCTCGACGCGACGACGGCAGCGCTCGTCCGCCGCTTCTCGGAGACGCGGCGAGCGCATCCGCTCGCCGACCGCGGCGCGCTCGTCGAGGCGATCGAGCTCGAGCGGCAGCTGCTCGCCGGGCTGCGCGAGCTCTCGACCGTGATCGACACGAGCCAGCTCAGGCCGACGCAGCTGCGCGCCTGGATGCGCGAGCTCGTCGGCGCGAGCGACAGCCGGCTGACGCTCGTCTTCGAAAGCTTCGCCTACAAGCACGGCGTGCCGCTCGACGCCGACTACGTGTTCGACATCCGCGTCCTGCCGAACCCGTACTACGTCCGCGAGCTGCGGCCGCTCACCGGCCGCGACGCCGAGGTCGACGCGTATCTCGCCGCGCAGCCCGAGGTGCGCGACATGCTGGCGCAGGTCGAGGCGTTCCTGCGCCGCTGGCTGCCCGCGTTCGAGGCCGACCAGCGCAGCTACCTGACGGTGGCGATCGGCTGCACCGGCGGCCAGCACCGCTCGGTGTGGTTCGCCGAGCGGCTCGCCGCCGCGTTCGCTGCGAGCGCGGCGACGCTGGTGCGCCATCGCGAGCTCGACGCCGCGTCCTGATCGCGCATCGATCCGTTCCGGCGATGGCCGAGCTGCCGCTCTTCCCGCTGCGCACGGTGCTCTTCCCCGGAGGCCTGCTCGAGCTCAGGATCTTCGAGGCGCGCTACCTCGATCTCGTCTCGCGCTGCCTGCGCGAGGGCGCGCCGTTCGGCGTCGTCGCGCTGCGCGCGGGCAGCGAAGCGAGGAGCGGCGGCGATGCGGTGCAGCTCTACGACGTCGGGACGCTCGCCGAGCTGATCGACGTCGACAGCGCCGAGGCCGGGATCCTCGAGGTCCGCTGCCGCGGCGGCGAGCGCTTCCGGCTCGTCGGCGCCGCGCGCCAGGAGCGCGACGGCCTCTGGGTCGCGGCGACCGCGCCGGTCGACGCCGACGCGACCGCCGCTCCCGCGCCAGCCCACGCCGACGCGGTGCAGGAGCTCGTCGCCGCGATCGCGGCGCTCGCCGCGCAGGGGTCGCGGCCGTTCCTCGAGCCGCATCGTCTCGACTCGGCGGGCTGGGTCGCGAACCGCTGGTGCGAGATCCTGCCGTTGCCGCTCGAGGTCCGCCAGCGACTGCTCACGCTCGCCGATCCGCTGGTGCGGCTCGACGTCGTCGCGTCGCTGCTGCGCGTTCGCGATTCGTCGAGCTGACGGCGGCGCTCGCGCGATCTGGCGGATCGAGCGGGTCGTGCGGATCGTGGCGATCGCGCGTCACGCAGCGAGCGCGGCGATCTCCTGCAGGCGCTTGCGCAGCGGCGCGGGAACGCCGAGCGCGAGCGCGTCGTCGGTCGCGAGCCATCGTCCGCTCGGCCAGCGCTCGACGCAGCGCGCGATCGCGTCTGCGGCGAGCTGCGGCGGAAACGTCCAGCGCATCGGCTGCAGGTGCCAGTCGCGGTGTGTCAGCACGTGCACGAACGGCGCGAGCCGCTCGCGCTCGCCGGGCCAGGCCGCGGTGAGCGCGTCGAGCTCGGCGAGCGACTCGAGTTCGGGCAGGCTCCACAGCCCCGCCCAGACGCCGGTCGCTTCGCGCTCGACGAGAAAGACGTCGTCGCGCCAGCGAAGCTCGAGCCAGACGCTGTCCTTGCGCGAGCGCGCGATGCGCCGCGACTTCGTCGGGTAGCGTTCCTGCGTTCCGTCGCGTGCCGCGGCGCACACCGGGCTCGCCGGGCAGAGCAGGCAGTGCGGCGAGCGCACCCGGCAGAGCGTCGCGCCGACGTCCATCATCCCTTGCGTGTACGCGCTGACGTCGGCGGCGGCGGGAAGGAGCGCGGTCGCCGCGTCCCAGAGCTCGCGTTCGGCGCGCGGATCGGCGAGATCGCGGTCGAAGGCGAGAACGCGGGCGAGAACTCTTCTGACGTTGCCGTCGAGGATCGCGACGCGCTCGCCGAAGCAGAACGCGGCGATCGCCGCCGCCGTCGAGCGCCCGATCCCGGGCAATTGCGCGAGCGCTTCGCTCGTCGCCGGGAACTCGCCGCCGTGCTCGGCGACGACGATCTGCGCCGCGCGATGGAGGTTGCGTGCGCGGCTGTAGTAGCCCAGGCCGCTCCACGCCGCGAGGACGTCGCCGAGCGCAGCGGCGGCGAGCGCGCGGACGTCGGGGAAGCGCGCGACGAAGCGCGCGTAGTGGCCGAGCACGGCCTTCACCTGCGTCTGTTGCAGCATGATCTCGGAGAGCCAGACGCGGTACGGGTCGCGCGTCGCCTGCCACGGCAGGTCGTGGCGACCGTGGACGCGCTGCCAGGCGACGATGCGTGCGGCGAACCCTGCGGGGAGCCCTGCGTCGCCGCTCGCGCGGCGCTCGGCCGGCGCGCCGCTCAAGCCTGGCGCTGCGCCATCGCCGCGACCGGCTCGACGTCGTCGAACAGCGGCAGGTCGACGTCGAGCGGGATCGCGTCGGTCGCGAGCGGCACCGCGAACGCGTGCTCGCGAAACGCCTCGACGAGCTCGGCGGCCTTGGCCTGCAGCTCCTGCAGGTGCGCGTCCTGCGCATCGATCTCGGCGATTCGGTGCTCGAGCTCGCCGGCGGCGGTCTGCACCTTCTCGAGCGTCTCGATGCGGCGCTTGAACGCCTTCCTGCGTTCGCGCAGCTGGCCGTCGACCTGCGCCGAGACCGCCTTGTTCCAGAGCTCGAGCTCGCTGCTCGCGTTCTCGAAGACGACGCGCAGCTTCGAGACGAGCATGCGCCGGAACTGCTCCATGAACTTCGGCTGCGCCAGCCGCAGCGCGAGCGTGAGGCCGAGGTACTGGACGTAGTTGTTCTCGATCAGCTGCAGCTCGCTCGCGAAGCGCTCGAAGTCGAGCGGCTTGCCGACGACGAGCGAGAAGCCGAACTCGGCGTTCAGGCGCGCGAACGACGCGCCGAGCATCTCGCGGATCTCGTTGTTGCGGCGCTGCGCCGCAGCCAGCAGAGCACGCAGCCGCTCGCACAGCGCGATGAACGCCTTGCGCGCGCCGAGGTGCATGAACGCCGAGCCGAGCTCGGCCTGCATCTCGGCGACTTCGTCGCGCAGGCGATCGGACGAGAGGTCGACGAGGACGTCCTTGAGCATGCGCGCGTGAACCGCGCGCATCGCCTGCAGCAGCGTCGTGCACTGCTCGAACTCCGCGGTCTCCGCCTCGACGCGCTTGAGCATCAGCCGGACCTTGCCGCTGTTCTTGCCGCGCAGCCCGCGCAGCTCGAGCGTCTGCTCGGCGAGCTGGCGGCGCTGGTCGCCGAGGAGGCGTGCGACGTGGCTCTCGATCCGCTGCGCGCCGTCCTGGACGACCTGCTCGAGCACCTGCCGACGCTGCGGCAGCAGCTGCGCGCCGAGCGCGCCCTCGAGCGCCGGCAGCCGGCTCTCGTTGAGCATCATCTCGTCGCCGCCGACGCGCGCCGCGAGCGCCTGCCGCGCGGAGAGCGGGAAGACGCGCTGCAGCGGCACGCCGAGCGTGCGCGCGGTCTCCTTCTGCTGCTGCGCGATCTGCGCCTCGACCTGCTCGAGCGTCGCGAGCGGATCCTCGAGCGCGTCGATCTTGTTGAGGACGACGAAGCGCGAGGGTGCGTTCGAGCCGAGGTGGTCGCGCCAGATCGCGAGGTCGGACTTGGTGACGCCGGTGTCGGCGCCGAGGATGAAGACGGTCGCGTGCGCGCTCGGCAGCAGGCTCAGCGTCAGCTCGGGCTCGGCGCCGATCGCGTTCAGGCCCGGCGTGTCCAGGACGACGAGGCCCTGCTTCAGCAACGGGTGCGGATAGTTGATCAGCGCGTGCCGCCACGCCGGCACCTCGACGCGGCCGGCGTCGTCGCGCGGCGGGTTGTCGTCGGGCGTCTCGTCGTCCCAGAAACCGAGCGCGCGGGCACGGTCCTCGGTGACCCACTCGGTGCGCGTCACCTCGAGCAGCGACTGCGCGAGCCCTTCGGCGTTGCCGACGTCGAGCTCGAGGCGGCGCCACGCGCGCGGCTGCTGCCGCATCTCGGCGAGCGAGAGCCCTTCGAGGCGCGTCTCGATCGGCAGCAGGAGCAGCGAAGGCGGCTCGTCGCCGCGCCAGCCGAGCTCGACCGGGCACATGGTCGTGCGTCCGGGAGTCGCGGGCAGGATGCGACGGCCGGTGTCGGCGAAGAAGATCGCGTTGATCAGCTCCGACTTGCCGCGCGAGAACTCGGCGACGAAGGCGACGACGAGCTTCTCGTTGCCCAGGCGCTCGCGCAGCGCGGAGATCTGCTCGGCGGCCTCGCCGCTCGCGAGCTCGTGCTCGCGCAGGAAGCGCGACAGATCCTCGAGGCGGTCGCCGAGCGCGGCGCGCCAGCCCCCGAGGGCGTCGAGACTGGTGGCAAAGGAAGGCGTCATCGCAGGCCGCGGTGGCTCGGGGCATGGTAGCGCACGCTCACACTTCGATCGGTGACCAAACGCTTCTTCGCGGACCGCCTGCGCCGTTTCGCACACCGCTGATCGGATCGCTGGCTGCCGCCGGCCAAACGCCGACCGCGGCCCGCGTCTCAACGCTTCTGGCACGTCGGGCAGAAGAACGTCGCGCGGGCGTTCTGGACGATCCTGCGGATCGGCGTGCCGCAGCGCAGGCACGGCTTGCCCGCGCGCCCGTAGACCTTCGCGTCGAGCTGGAACGCGCCCGCGGCGCCGTGCGCGTCGCGAAAGTCGCGCAGCGTCGAGCCGCCGAGCTCGACCGCGCGCGCGAGGGTCTGCCGGATCGCCGTCGCGAGGCGTTCGGCGCGCGGCCGGCTGATGCGGTCGCTCTTCGTTCGCGGATCGATGCCGGCCTCGAAGAGCGCCTCGCACGCATAGATGTTGCCGGCGCCGACGACGATCTCGCCGCCGAGCAGCGCACTCTTCACCGAGACGCGGCGGCGGCGCAGCGCCGCGTGCAGGTGGGCGCCGTCGAAGCGGTCGTCGAACGGCTCGATGCCGAGGCCTGCGAGCAGCGTCGACGCCGGCGGTGCGTCGGCGGCGTCGTACCAGACGACGGCGCCGAAGCGGCGCGGATCGGTGAGGCGCAACGTCCCGCGCGCGGTGACGAGATCGAAGTGGTCGTGCGGCCCCGGCTCGTCGACGTGCGCCGCGAACGACAGCGAGCCCGACATGCCGAGATGCATCAGCAGCCCGCCGCGCTCGAGCGCGAGCCACAGGTACTTGCCGCGCCGGCTGACCTCGCCGACGCGCTGGCCGACGATCCGGTCGACGTCGCCGCCGAGCGGCCAGCGCAGGGGCTTGCCGACGCGAACGCCGGTGACGCGCGCGCCGCGGATGCGGTCGGCGAAGCTGAGCCGGGTGACCTCGACTTCGGGGAGCTCGGGCATGGATGTCGTGGCGCGCCGAGCGCCGCCCGTCGGCGGCCGATCGCGGCAGCGCGGGAATTATCACGATCGAGCGCAGTCGAACGCGGCCGTGCGGTCTTGCGGCAGCTCGCCGCGGCTCGGTCGCACGACGCAGCACTAGAATCGTTTCTCGCCTGAGGAGTCTTCCATGCCGGCGTCACGCAAAGCTTTCACCTCGGGCGCGCTTCCGGTCGTCGTCTCCCTCGTCCTGCTCGGCTCCGGCGCCGCCCTTCCGGTGCGCGCCGCCGCCGACGCGAGCGATGCGGTCGAGAACTCGTCGCTCGACGCGTCGCTCTTCTACCAGCTGCTGCTCGGTGAGATCGAGCTGCGCGACGGCCAGGCCGGAACCGCGTACCAGCTGATGATCGACGCTGCTCGTCGCACCAAGGACGAGCAGCTGTTCCGTCGCGCGACCGAGATCGCGCTGCAGGCGCGCGCCGGCGACCAGGCGCTCGCGGCGACGCAGGCGTGGCGGCAGGTGCTGCCCGACTCCAACGACGCGCTGCGCTTCCAGATCCAGATCCTCGTCGCGCTCAACCGCATGCCCGACGTCGAGGAGCCGCTTTCTCAGCTGATCCGTCGCACCGCGCGGCCATCGCTGCCGGCCGTGATCGAAGCGCTGCCGCGCTTCCTCGCGCGCGGCACCGACCAGCGTGCGACGGCCGAGCTGATCGAGCGCGTGCTGCGTCCGTACACCGATGCCGCCGACACCAAGGCGCCGGCGCTCGTCGCGACCGGCCGCGCATGGCTCGCCGCCGGCGACAACGCCAAGGCTCTCGCGTTCGCGCAGCGCGCGAGCGAGGCCGACCCGGGCTCCGAAGGCGCGGCGTTCCTCGCGCTCGACCTGCTGCCCGCGACCGCCGACGCCGAGCCGATCGTCAAGCGCCAGCTCGCGGCGCGTCCGGCGAGCCCGAACGTGCGCCTGCTCTACGTGCGCACGCTCGCGGCCTCGCAGCGCCTGCCCGAGGCTGCGGCCGAAGTCGCGGTGCTGACCCAGTCCGACCCGCAGCTCGCGCCGCCGTGGCTGACGCTCGGCGCGCTCGAGCTCGAGATGAAGCGGCCGAAGGAAGCTGCCGAAGCGCTGCGCACCTACGTGCGCCTCGTCGAGGGCGGCGCTGCCGTCAACTTCGGTGCGCCCGCGAGCGCTCCCCCAGCACGCGACGACGACGACGACGACACGCCGCCGAACGCGAGCACCGCGCTCACGCAGGCGTTCCTCCTCCTCGCGCAGGCCGCCGAGCTGCAGAACGACTACGCCGGCGCAGAGCGCTGGCTCGCGCGCGTCGACAACCCGCAGCGCGCGCTCGAGGTGCAGTCGCGGCGCGCGTCGCTGCTCGCCCGCCAGGGCAAGATCAAGGAAGCGCGCGAGCTCATCCGCCGCGTTCCCGAGCAGTCGCCCGGCGACGCGCGCGCCAAGCTGCTCGCCGAGACCGAGCTGCTGCGCGAGCACAAGCTGTACGCCGAGGCCGAGAAGGTTATGGCCGAGGCGAACAAGCGGTTCCCCGACGACACCGACCTGCTCTACGAGCAGGCGATGCTCAACGAGAAGCTCGACCGCGTCGACGACATGGAG
>JASLGD010000397.1 GCA_030150305.1 Caldimonas sp.
CGAGATGATGGCCGACTGCAAGATCACCAAGGTCTACACCGGCATCACCGGCAGCCACATCCGCGGCCAGAACTCCACCGGCATGGTGATCGTGCGCGACAAGGAGGTCACGCCGGTCGACGTCACGCGCGTCGTCGAGACGGCCAAGGCCATCAACATCCCGAACGACCAGCGCTTGTTGCTGGTCGAGCCGCAAGAGTTTGTCATCGACGGCCACGAGGTGAAGGAGCCGATCGGCATGAGCGGCGGCCGCCTCGAGGTGAAGGTGCACATCGTGACCGGCGCGCAGAGCGCGGCCGAGAACATCGTGAAGTGCGTGCGGCGCTGCGGGCTCGAGGTGGAGCAGCTCGTGCTGAACCCGAGCGCGTCGAGCCTGGCGGTGCTCACCGACGACGAGAAGGACCTCGGCGTCGCGCTCGTCGACATCGGCGCCGGAACGACCGACGTCGCGATCTTCACCGACGGCTCGATCCGCCACACCGCGGTGATCCCGATCGCCGGCGACCTGATCACGAGCGACATCGCGATGGCGCTGCGCACGCCGACCAAGGACGCCGAGGAGATCAAGGTCGAGTACGGCGTCGCCAAGCAGCTGCTCGCCGATCCCAACGAGCAGCTCGAGGTGCCCGGGCTCGGCGACCGGCCGCCGCGAATGCTGAGCCGGCAGGCGCTGGCAGGCGTGATCGAGCCGCGGATCGAGGAGATCTACTCGCTCGTCCACCAGGTGATCCGCGACAGCGGCTACGAGGAGCTGCTGTCGAGCGGCATCGTCATCACCGGCGGCGCCGCGGTGATGCCGGGAATGATCGAGCTCGGCGAGGACATCTTCCTCAAGCCCGTCAGGAAAGGCACGCCGACGTACCGCGGCGCGCTCCACGACATGGTCGCCAACCCGCGCTCGGCGACCGTGATGGGCCTGCTCGAGGAAGCGCGGATGGCGCGCACGCGCGGCCACCGCGCGGCGCAGCAGGCGGGGTCGGTGAAGACGCTCGTCGGCCGCGCCAAAGACTGGTTTCTCGGCAACTTCTGATGCCGACGAACACCGCCATCGCCGTCATGCTGAGCGCAGCGAAGCATCGCGCCGTGGCGACGCTCGTGCTTCGTCGGAGTCCGAGATCCTTCGCTCCGCTCAGGATGACAGGGGTGCCGCACGCGCTCGATCCGCCGCCGACCGGGTGAGCATGAGGAGGATTCCCACATCAAGAACGTATTTCACTGATCGACAAACGCAAGGCAACTGCAAGGATTGGAGCAACGAGATGGCCATTGAACTGATCGAAGAGTTCAGCATGGGAACGCAGATCAAGGTGATCGGCGTCGGCGGCGGCGGCGGCAACGCCGTCGAGCACATGATCGAGGAGGGCGTGCAGGGGGTCGACTTCATCGTCGCCAACACCGACGCGCAGGCGCTCAACCGCTCGGCGGCCAACCAGCTGATCCAGCTCGGCACGACCGGGCTCGGCGCCGGCGCCAAGCCCGAGGCCGGCAAGGCCGCCGCGGAGGAGGCGGTCGACCGCATCCGCCAGTCGATCGACGGCGCCCACATGCTCTTCATCACCGCCGGCATGGGCGGCGGCACCGGCACCGGCGCGGCGCCGGTGATCGCGCGCGTCGCCCGCGAGATGGGGATCCTCACCGTCGGCGTCGTCACCAAGCCGTTCGACTTCGAGGGCAACCGCCGCATGAAGGCGGCCGACCTCGGCGTCGCCGAGCTCGAGGCGAACGTCGACTCGCTCATCGTCATCCTCAACGACAAGCTGCTCGACGTCCTCGGCGACGACGTCACGCAGGACCAGGCGTTCGCGCACGCCAACGACGTGCTGAAGAACGCCGTCGGCGGCATCAGCGACATCATCCACATGCCGGGTCTCGTCAACGTCGACTTCGAGGACGTCAAGACGGTGATGAGCGAGCCGGGCAAGGCGATGATGGGGACGGCGGTCGCGAGCGGACCCGACCGCGCCAACAAGGCGGCCGAGGCGGCGGTGGCATGTCCGCTGCTCGAGGGCATCGACCTCTCGGGCGCGCGCGGCGTGCTGGTGCTGATCGCGGCCAACCGCAACACGTTCAAGCTCGCCGAGAGCCGCAACGCGATGAACTGCATCCGCCGCTACGCCGCCGACGACGCGCACGTCATCTACGGCACCGCGTACGACGAGTCGCTCGGCGACCAGCTGCGCGTCACCGTCATCGCGACCGGCCTCAGCCCGGCGCGGCGCGTGCAGCAGTCGCCGATGCAGGTCGTGCACAACGTCGCCGCGCAGCGCACCGGCACCGACGACCTGCCGGTGCTGCACCAGCAGGTGCCGATGCCGGCGGCGTCGCAGACGCACGACTACAGCAGCCTGACGACGCCGAGCGTCTGGCGCAACGGCCGCACCGCGGCGGCGAAGGTCGACGCGCTCGCGAGCAACGGCATGGACGAGATCGAGATCCCGGCGTTCCTGCGAAAGCAGGCCGACTGATACCGACCGACGCTGCCGCGCGGCCCGATCTGCGCCCGCAGGTGCTCGCCGTACTTCGAGTACGGCTGCGCTCCTGCGCCTGCACCTCGGGCCGCT
>JASLGD010000408.1 GCA_030150305.1 Caldimonas sp.
CGCGGCCCGAGCACCTGCAGCTGACGAGCGAAGGCGGGATCGCGTCGAAGGTCGTCGTCCTCGAGCCGACCGGCGCCGACACGCTCGTCGCCTGCCGCCACGGCTCGACCGACATGGCCGCCGTCTTTCGCGAGCGGCACGATTTCGCTCCGGGCAGCACGATCCGCCTGATGCCCGACCTCGCACGCGCGCATCTCTTCGATGCCGCGAGCGGCGAGCGGCTGGCCGCGTGAGCGCGGCGCGGCCGCGTCGCCGGCACCCTTTTCCGTTCCACACGCACGACCACAGGAGACTCCGATGACCGATCCATCCTTCAACCGCCGCAAGTTCCTCGAAGGCTCCGCCGGCGCCGCCGCCGTCGCGGGGCTCGGCACCGGCAGCGTGCTCTGGTCGTCGTCGGCTGCGGCGCAGACGCTCGCGCTCAAACCCGAGAAGGACGCCAAGCTGCGCGTCCTGCGCTGGAGCCGGTTCGTGCAGGGCGACATCGACCAGTACATGGCGAACGTCAAGAAGTTCACCGAGAAGACGGGGATCGACGTTCGCGTCGACAACGAGGGCTGGGAGGACGTCCGGCCGAAGGCCGCGGTCGCCGCCAACACCGGCGCCGGCCCCGACATCATCCTGTCGACCAACGACGACGCCAACCTCTATCCCGAGAAGCTCCTCGACGTCACCGATCTGTGCGAGTACCTCGGCAAGAAGTACGGCGGCTGGTACCCGGCCGGGCAGGCGTTCCTCAAGCCCGACGGCAAGAAGTGGATCGGCGTCCCGCTCGGCTCGGCCGGCTCGATGATGGTCTACCGCGAAAGCGTCCTGAAGTCGGCCGGCTTCGACGCGTTTCCGAAGACGACCGACGACTTCCTGAAGATGGCCAAGGCCGTCAAGGACAAGGGCATGCCGGGCGGCATGGCGCTCGGCAACGCGACCGGCGACGGCCTCTGGTGCAACTGGCTCGTCTGGGCATTCGGCGGCAAGCTCGTCGACCAGAACAACAAGGTCGTGATCGACAGCCCCGAGACGGCGAAGGCGCTCGAGTACGGCAAGGAGCTCTACGCGAACTTCATCCCGGGAACGCTGTCGTGGCTCGACCCGAACAACAACAAGGCGTTCCTCGACGGCCAGATCTCGTACACCAACAACGGCATCTCGATCTACTACGCGGCGAAGAACTCGCAGGACCCGAAGCTCAAGGAGATGGCGGCCGACATCCAGCATGCGTCGTATCCGGTCGGGCCCGCCGGACAGGCGGAGTCGCACCTGTTCTTCAACCAGATGATCATGAAGTACACCAAGTACCCGCAGGCCGCCAAGGCGTTCCTGCAGTTCATGATGGAGCAGGAGCAGTTCACGCCATGGCTGACCGCGGCCGGCGGCTACATCGCGCCGCCGCTCGACGCCTACGCGAAGATCCCGGTGTGGACGGCGGACCCGAAGAACACGCCGTATCGCGACGCGGTCAAGAACCTGCGTCCGGCCGGCTACGCCGGCAAGCTCGGCTACGCATCGGCGGGCGCTGCCGCCGACTTCATCGTCGTCAACATGGTCGCCGAGGCGGTGAGCGGCTCGAAGACGCCGAAGGAGGCGATGGAGCGGGCGCAGAAGCGCGCCGAGCGCTATTACCGGCTATAGCGGACGCTCGCGGCGCCGCCATAGCTCGCCGGGTTCGAGGCGCACGCGCGCGCGCGCCTCGACCCGGCGCATCCCGCAAGCCGACGCATGACAGCTCTCGAACGACTGCAGAACAACCGCAACGCGCTCGGCATGCTCTTCATGCTGCCGGCCGCGGTGCTGCTGCTGCTCTTCCTGACGTATCCGCTCGGGCTCGGCACCTGGCTCGGCTTCACCGACGCCAAGATCGGCCGGCCGGGCGTCTGGGTCGGGCTCGAGAACTACGAGTTCCTGTGGGGCGACTCGGTCACGCGCCTCGCCCTCTTCAACACGCTCTTCTACACGGTCGTCGCGAGCGTCATCAAGTTCGTCCTCGGCCTCTGGCTCGCGCTGCTCCTCAACCGCAACCTGCGCTTCAAGACGTTCTTTCGCGCCGTCATCCTGCTGCCGTACATCGTGCCGACGGCGCTCTCGGCGATCGCGTTCTGGTGGATCTACGACGCGCAGTTCTCGATCATCAGCTGGGTGCTGATGAAGATGGGCTGGATCGACAGGTACATCGACTTCCTCGGCAATCCGTGGAACGCGCGCTTCTCGGTGATCGCCGCCAACATCTGGCGCGGCGTGCCGTTCGTCGCGATCACGCTGCTCGCGGGTCTGCAGACGATCTCGCCGTCGTACTACGAGGCCTCGGCGATCGACGGCGCGACGCGGTGGCAGCAGTTCCGCCACGTGACGCTGCCGCTGCTGACGCCGATCATCGCCGTCGTGATGACGTTCTCGGTGCTGTTCACGTTCACCGACTTCCAGCTGATCTACGTCATCACCCGCGGCGGGCCGCTGAATGCGACGCACCTGATGGCGACGCTTTCGTTCCAGCGCGCGATCTCGGGCGGCGCGCTCGGCGAGGGTGCGGCGATCTCGATCGCGATGGTGCCGTTCCTGCTCGCCGCGATCCTGTTCAGCTTCTTCGGCCTGCAGCGCCGCGCCTGGCAGCAGGGCGGCAAGGACACGTGAGGCCGGCGCGATGAGCGACGTCGTCGAAACGGCGAGCGGGCCCGAGCGCCCCGCCGCTCCCAAGGCGGGGCCGCGCCCCTCGGGGGTCGAACGCGGTACCCCGCGGTCGGAGGCTCGAGTCAGCGACAGCGTCGGCATGGCGTATCTCGAGACGCGCACGCGGCGTCTCGTCACGGTGTACCTGCCGCTCGCGATCTTCCTGTTCGTCCTCCTGTTCCCGTTCTACTGGATGGCGATCACGTCGGTGAAGCCCGACCAGGAGCTGCTCTCGCGCGAGGGCAATCCGTTCTGGGTGCAGTCGCCGACGCTCGCCCACTTCCACCACCTGCTGTTCGAGACGACGTTTCCGCAGTGGGCGTGGAACACGGTGCTGATCTCGGTGGTGGCGACCGTGGGCTCGCTAGCCGCCGCGGTGATGGCGGCGTACGCGATCGAGCGGCTGCGCTTTCGCGGCGCCAAGCACGTCGGCCTCGCGATCTTCCTCGCCTATCTGGTGCCGCCGTCGATCCTCTTCATCCCGCTCGCCGACGTCGTCTACAAGCTCGGCCTCTTCGACACGCGCTTCGCGCTGATCCTCACCTATCCGACGTTCCTGATCCCGTTCTGCACCTGGCTCCTGATGGGGTACTTCCGCTCGATCCCGTACGAGCTCGAGGAGTGCGCGGTGATCGACGGCGCGACGCGCTGGCAGATCCTCACCAAGATCGTCCTGCCGCTCGCGGTGCCCGGCCTCATCTCGGCCGGCATCTTCGCGTTCACGCTGTCGTGGAACGAGTTCATCTACGCGCTGACGTTCGTCTCGTCGTCGGAGGTGAAGACGATTCCCGTCGGCGTCGTCACCGAGCTCGTCGAAGGCGACATCTACCACTGGGGCCCGCTGATGGCGGGCGCGCTGTTCGGCTCGCTGCCGGTCGCCTTCGTCTATTCGTTCTTCGTCGAGTACTACGTCTCCGGTCTCACCGGATCGGTCAAGGAATAGGCCATGGGCACGAACGGCGGCAAGCCGAGGAAGCGTCGCGAAGACCTGCGCAGCAGGCAGTGGTTCGGCCGCATGGACCGCGACGGCTTCGTCTACCGCAGCTGGTTGAAGGGCAAGGGCCTGCCCGACGATCAGTTCGACGGTCGGCCGGTGATCGGCATCTGCAACACCTTCAGCGAGCTGACGCCGTGCAACTCGCACTTCCGCACCCTCGCCGAGCAGGTCAAGATCGGCGTCTACGAGGCGGGCGGCTTCCCGCTCGAGTTCCCGGTGATGTCGCTCGGCGAGACGCTGCTCAGGCCGACCGCGATGCTCTACCGCAACCTCGCATCGATGGACGTCGAGGAATCGATCCGCGGCAATCCGATCGACGGCGTCGTCCTCCTGATGGGCTGCGACAAGACGACGCCGTCGCTGATGATGGGCGCTGCGAGCGTCGACCTGCCGACGATCGGCGTCTCCGGCGGCCCGATGCTGAACGGCAAGTGGCGCGGCCAGGAGCTCGGCTCGGGCACCGGCGTCTGGAGCATGAGCGAGCAGGTGCGCGCAGGGACGCTGCGCCTGAAGGACTTCCTCGAGGCCGAGAGCTGCATGAGCCGCAGCCACGGCCACTGCATGACGATGGGAACGGCGAGCACGATGGCGAGCATGGTCGAGGCGCTCGGCGTCGGCCTGCCCGGCAACGCCGCGTACCCGGCGGTCGACGGCCGCCGCAACGTCATCGCGCGAATGGCCGGGCGGCGGATCGTCGAGATGGTCGACGAGGACCAGACGCTGTCGTCGATCCTCACCCGGCAGGCGTTCGAGAACGCGATCGTCACGCTCGCCGCGATCGGCGGCTCGACGAACGCGGTCATCCACCTGATCGCGATCGCGGGCCGCATCGGCGTCGAGCTCGGCATCGACGACTTCGACCGCATCGCGAGCCATCTGCCGTGCCTCGTCAACCTGCAGCCGTCGGGCGAGCACCTGATGGAGGATTTCTGCTACGCCGGCGGCCTGCCGGCGGTGCTGCAGGAGATCCGCTCGCTCCTCCACCTCGACGCGGTGACCGCGAACGGCAGGACGATCGGCGAGAACATCGCCGACGCCGAGAACTTCAACCGCGACGTCATCAAGACCGTCGCGCAGCCGTTCAAGGCCGAGGCCGGGATCGCGGTGCTGCGCGGCAACCTCGCGCCGCGCGGCGCGATCATCAAGCCGAGCGCGGCGACGCCGGCGCTGATGACGCACCGCGGCCGCGCCGTCGTGTTCGAGAACGCCGATGACTTCCACGCGCGCATCGACGACGACAAGCTCGACATCGACGAGACGTGCGTGATGGTGCTGCGCAACTGCGGCCCGAAGGGCTATCCGGGGATGGCCGAGGTCGGCAACATGCCGCTGCCGCCGAAGGTGCTGAAGAAGGGCATCACCGACATGGTCCGCATCAGCGATGCGCGCATGAGCGGCACCGCGTACGGCACGGTCGTGCTGCACACCGCGCCCGAGGCCGCCGACGGCGGCCCGCTGGCCGCGGTGCGCAGCGGCGACTTCGTCGAGCTCGACGTGCCGAACCGGCGTCTCCATCTCGACATCTCCGATGCCGAGCTCGCCGAGCGCATGCGCTCGTGGCAACGGCCCAAGCCTCCGCTCGCGGGCGGCTACTGGAAGCTCTACGTCGACCACGTGCTGCAGGCCGATCGCGGTGCCGACCTCGACTTCCTCGTCGGCAAGCGCGGCGCGTTCGTGCCGCGAGACAACCACTGATCCGCCGCGCGTCGCGCGGCACGGCAACCCCCTGAAACACGGGGTGCACGTAGGTTCACGACGTGCGGCGAAGGACGACAAGCGCGCCGGAGAGTCCCTACAGACACTTTCCGCGTCTTCCGATTCGTCGTCGCCGTTCGCATCGCGATCATCCTTGGGGTCAGTGTTCCAAGGAGACAGTGCATGCTTTCGAAATTCAAGACGATCGCGATCGCAGCCGCAGCGGCGGCGAGCTTGTCGGCTGCGCATGCAGCGCCGGTGATCGACGTCCGCGTCGCGCCGCCTCCGCCTCGCCACGAGGTCGTTCCCGCCGAGCGGCCGGGCTACGTCTGGTCGCCGGGCTACTGGGACTGGCGCGGCCACAGGTACGTCTGGGTGGCTGGCCACTGGGAGCACGTGCGTCACGGCTACGCGTACCGCTCGCCCGAATGGCGCCAGGACGGCGACCGCTGGGTGCTGCACCGTGGCGAGTGGACGCACGACCGCGACCACCACGGCGTCCCCGACGCAGTCGACCGCCATCCCGACAACCCGCACCGCAACTGACGGCGGGTCCGCGCCCGCGCCGGCTCAGAACCTCGAGCCGGGCTGACGCAGGAACTCGATCTCCTCGGCCGTCGAGAGGCGGCCGAGGATCGCATTGCGATGCGGGAAGCGCCCGAACCGCTCGATGATCGCGCGGTGCTTGCAGGCGTAGTCGAGCATCGATTGCCGAGCAGGATCGGCGGCGGCGAGCCTCGTCAGCAGCCGGATCGCCTCGTCCTGCATCGCGAGCCCTTCGGCGTGCTCGTACGGCAGGTAGACGAAGCCGCGCATGAACGTCGGCAGCTCTTCGTCCTGCCGCAATCCGACCATGCGGCTCGCCGCGGCGAGCGCCCTCGGGTCGCCGGCGAACGCGCGCGGCGTGTCGCGAAACGCGTTGCGCGTGAACTGGTCGAGCAGCAGCACCTGCGCGAGCGCGGCGTGCGGGTCGCGCTCCCAGTCCGCGAGCTCGCCGCGCAGCGCGCGTTCGATCGAGGTGCCGAAGCGACGACGGATCCCGTCGTCGAACGCGGCATCCTTGCGCCACCATTCGGCGCGCAACGTGCCCGCGCCCTCCGACCCCGGCGCGCCGAACCAGAAGTCGAGCACGCAGCGCGCCTCGTCGGGCAGCGATTGGTTCTCGTCCGAGCCGGCCGCCGGCCGCTCGCTCGAAGGTTGCATGCGTTGCAGTGTGCCTGAGGGACCCAGCCGCGGCGTCGGCCCTGCGCGGCGCCGGGCAAGCCCTTCGGTGCATGATCGCGTTCGCGCGACATGCGCTCGAGGCGCTCATGGCGGAC
>JASLGD010000488.1 GCA_030150305.1 Caldimonas sp.
CCGTGATCGTGCATCTGCATGGCGACGTCGGCGCGCCGCCGCCGTTCGCCGGCGCCGGCCGCGCGGCGCAGCAAGCCCCGGTGCGCGTCCGCGTCGGCGCGCGTCTCGACCGCGCCGGCGCCGCGGTGCTGATCGGATTTCCGCCCGAGGAGACAGTGAACATGGCCGACGACAAGATGCTGCGCGAGATGGCGAGCGACCCGAAGTTCAGGAAGATCCTCGTCACCGACGGCAAGACCGCGGTCGGCCAGGCGATCGTGCAAGCGCTCGTCGAGGCGGGCGCCGAGATCGTCTGGGTCGGCCACGCCGAGCCGTGGAAGAAGCTGCCCGGCTTCGACGACGTCACGACGCTGCCGCAGGTGACGCTCGTTCCGCTCGACCTCACCAACGGCCGCTCGGTCGCCGAGCTCGCCGGCGAGATCGGCGGCAAGGTCGACATCGTCGTCAACAACGCCGAGGTGCATCGCGCGTACGGCATCGCGGCGCGCCGCGGCACCGATGTGGCCAGGGCCGAGATGGACATCAACTACTTCGGGCTGCTGCGCCTCGCGCAGGAGTTCGGCCCGGCGCTGAAGGCGCGCTCGGCCGACGGCGTGGCGCACGCGGCGGCGTGGGTCAACCTGCTCTCGATCTACGCGCTCTCGAACTACCCGCCGCACGGCACGTTCTCGGCGTCGAAGGCAGCGGCGCATTCGCTCGCGCAGTGCCTGCGCGCCGAGATGCGGCCGGCGGGGATCCGCGTCGTCAACGTCTTCCCCGGGCCGATCGACGACGAGTGGAACCAGAACCTGCCGCCGCCGAAGGTCGCGCCCGCGGCGCTCGCGAGCGCGATCGTGAGGGCGCTGAAGGACGGCATCGAGGACGTCTACCCGGGCGACGTCGCGCAGGAGTGGGTCGAGCGCTGGCGCGAGAACCCGAAGGTGCTCGAGCGCGAGCTCGCTGCCGGCGGTTGATCGCGCTCGGCGCGCGACGCCTGCAGCGCCGCTGCCTCAGCGCCGCGCTTCGGGAAAGCGCGGCAGCGGCTTCGCCGCCGCCGGCGGCACGTACTGCGCTGCGTTGAGCTGCATCGCGAGGAACGTGTAGTAGCCGACGATGCCGGTGAGGTCGACGACGCCCTTCTTGCCGAAGCGCTTGTCGGCGCGCTCGAACGTGCGGTCGGAGACGCGCTTGTTCTTCAGCAGCTCGTTCGCGAAGTCGTAGACGATCTCCTCGTCGTCGCGCATGCCGACCGGACGACGGCCGTCGGCGATGGCGTCGCAGATCTCCTGGCGGATGCCGGCCTTGACGGCGATCGGCTCGTGCACGAACCACTCGTAGTCCTGCGTCCACTCGCGCGCGGTGACGAGGATCACGAGCTCGCTCAGCGTGTTGCCGAGCGCCGAGTGGTAGCGCAGGTAGTCGCCCATCGCGCGCGCCTGCGTCATCACCTGCGGGCTGTGCATCAGCGGCTCGAACGGCCCGAACGGCGGCGTCTTGCGCGCCGCCTCGAACTCGGCGGCGGCTTGCTTCTGCTCGTCGCTGTACTGTGCGGGCGGGATCGTCGGCAGGCGATCGGCGGCGTGCGCGAGCGCGCCGGCGAGGAGGGCGACGACGACTGCGAAGCGGACGATGCGAAGCTGCATGGGGCGATCCGGAGGTGCAGAAGACGCCGCAACGCTAGCACGCGCGCCGTGTCGCATCGCATTGCGTCGCGTGGCATCGCAACGCAGCCGATGCCGGCGCGCAGCGCGGGTCCGCAGACCGGCCGTTGCGAGATGCGAGCCGCGGCGGTCAGCCCAGACGTGCCGCGACCAGCGCGCCGACTTCGCGGAACGTCGTCGCGACGAGCTCCTCGCTCGGCGAGCCGCCGCGCGTGTAGGCGCAGACGACGATCGGGCCGCTGCCCGCGGGCCACGCGACCGCGATGTCGCCGAACGCATCGCGGCCGTTGTTGCCGGTCTTGTCGCCGACGGTCCAGTGCCGTGGCAGCCCCGCGCGCAGGCGGTCGGCGCCGGTCTTGCTGCCGACGAGCCAGCCGGCGAGTCGTCGGCGCGATGCGACCGACAGGGCATCGCCGAGCACCAGCCGGCGAATCGTCGCGGCCATCGCCGCCGGCGTCGTCGTGTCCTCGACGCCGCCGGGCGGCGTGCGATTGAGGAGCGGCTCGTCGTGGTCGAGGCGCGAGGTCTCGTCGCCGAGCGAGCGCCAGAAGCGCGTCAGCTGCGCCGGGCCGCCGACGCGCGCGAGCAGGAGGTTGGCGCACGTGTTGTCGCTGAGCTCGACCGCGGCCGCGCAGAGCTCGCCGACCGAGAGCGCGCCGCGCGCCAGATGCTCGCGCGCGACCGGCGCGTACGGCTGCAGGTCGGCCGCGCCGTACCGGACCTGGCTCTCGAGCCGGTCGCGACCGGCGTCGACCCGCGACAGCACGAGGCCGGCGAGCGAAGCCTTGAACGTGCTGCACATGACGAATCGTTCGTCCGCGCGCCAAGTCAGCGTCGCGCCGCTCGCCACGTTGACGGCGTGCACGCCGATGCGGCCGCCGCTCGCCGCCTCGTAGGCGACGAGCGGTGCCGGCGGATCGGCGGCGGCCCAGCCGCTCAAGGAGGCAGCGGCGGCGACGAAGGTTCTCCGCAGGAGCATCGTGTCTCGTCTCCGAAGCGCCGATTGTGCGATCGCGGCGACCGCGCGCATCGATCTCCGCATGCCGCTCTCGATCCGGTCAGCGGGCGGCGTCGTTCGGACGTTGAGCAGACGTCATCAACGATCCCGAGAGGCGAACATGAAGGGATTGGCTCTGTTGCTGCTGGCGTCCTGGGCCGTCGGCGCGGCGTCTGCGCAAGGCACGAGCGGCGAGGTCACCATGAGCACCGACCCGGCGAAGGCCGCGGCCGTCGAAAGCCACGCCCGCGAGCTGCAGGCGCGCCAGGCGCACGAGACGCCGAAGCCCGCCAGCCACAAGGGCGCCGCGAAGGCCCAGTCGACCACGCACGCGAAGTCGGGCCATCACGCGAAGGGCAGCACGCACGCCAAGAGCGGCACGCACGCGTCGCACAAGGCGGGCGCGAGCAAGCCCGCCAAGGCGGCGAACAGCTGAGCGTGATCAGAACGCGTACGACACGCCGAGCAGCGCCTCGACCTGCAGCAGCGTGTCGCCGCGGATCTTG
>JASLGD010000503.1 GCA_030150305.1 Caldimonas sp.
CCCGTGCCCAGATGCCGCGGCTGGTCGAGGGCAGCCGCGTCTCCGGTCAGCTGCGAGCGGCGCTCGCCGCGCGCTGGGGACTCCGCGCGGGGATCGCGATCGCGGGTGGCGGCGGCGACAACGCGGCGAGCGCGGTCGGCGTCGGTGCGGTGCGGCCGCGCCAGGGGTTCGTCTCGCTCGGGACCTCGGGGGTCTGTCTTCTCGTCAGCGAGCAATACAGCCCGAACGCCGGTGCGGGAGTCCATGCGTTCTGCCACGCGCTGCCCGGCCGGTGGCACCAGATGTCGGTCATGCTGTCGGCCGCCAGTGCGCTGCGCTGGGCGTGCGCCGCGCTCGGCATCGCGAGCGAGGCGGAGCTGCTGCGCCGCGTCGCCTCGCTCGGCGCGACCGAGCGGGCTCGAGCGCCGCTCTTCCTGCCCTATCTGAGCGGCGACCGCACGCCGCACAACGACCCCGAGGCGCAAGGCGTCCTGTTCGGTCTGACCCACGACCACGACGCTGCGGCCATCGGCTATGCCGTGATCGAAGGCGTGGGCTTCAGCCTGCTCGACGGCTGGCGCAGCCTCGCACCCGAGCGAAGCGCAGTGTCGGCGCTGTCGCTGATCGGTGGCGGCGCGCGCAGCGCGCTGTGGGCGCAGCTGCTGGCCTCGCTGCTCGGCGTCGCCATGCGGGTCCACGAGCACGGCGCCGCCGGCGGTGCGCTCGGCGCCGCGCGACTCGCGTGGCTTGCCGACGGCGGCGAAGAAGATGCGGTCTGCCGCGTTCCCGACGTCAGCCACGAATTCGTTCCCGACGCGGCGGAGGCGTCGCTCCTGCTGCCGCGTCATGAGCGCTTCTGCGCGCTCTACCAAGCGCTGCGCGACGAGTTCGGCTCGCGTCGCGTCGCCGGCGAGGCGCGGGCACTGGCGGCGGCCGGCTGACAGCGAAACATGGCCATGGTGGTCGTCTGCGGCGAGGCGTTGATGGACGTGTTCGCGCTCGCCGACAGCGCGACCGGCATGGCGCTCGAGGCGCGGATCGGCGGCTCGCCGTTCAACGTCGCCATCGGCCTGGCTCGCCTCGGGCAGCCCGTCGCGTTCTTCGGCGCGATTGCGAAGGATTTCCTGGGCGAGCGCCTCGTGCGCGCGCTGCGCGAGGAGGGCGTCGATACGTCGATGGTCGTGCGCGTCGATGCACCGACCACGCTCGGCCTCGTCGGCCTCGATGCCCAGGGCGTCGCCAGCTATTCGTTCTACGGCGAAGGAGGCGCGGACCGTCAGCTCACGACGGACGCGCTGCGGCGCGTGCCGCCCACCGTGGCGGCCATCCACGTCGGCTCGTTCGCGATGGTCGTCGAGCCGATCGCATCGACCCTGCGCGCGCTCGTCGAGCGCGAGCACGACCGGATCCTCGTCTCGTACGACCCGAACGTCCGCGTCAACGTCGATCCCGACCTGAGCCGCTGGCGCGACGCGCTCGAGTGGATGCTGACCCGCGCCCACGTCGTCAAGATCAGCGAAGAGGATCTCGGCCTGCTGCACCCCGGCGTCTCGGCCACGGAGTTCATCGATCGGGCACTGGCGCGAGGGGTGCGGCTCGTCGTCGTCACCCGCGGTGCCGATGGCGCGGTCGCGCGCACGGCCTCGCGGGGCGCCGCGGTCTCCGCTCCCGCCGTGTCCGTCGTCGACACGGTCGGAGCCGGCGACGCGTTCCAGTCCGCCTTGCTCGCCTGGCTTCGCGAACATGACGGGCTCCGAATCGAGGCGATCGCCCCCAGCATCGAGCCTCGATTCGAGGAAGCACTGCGATTCGCTTGCACGGCGGCAAGCGTGGTGTGTTCGCGGCGCGGAGCCGATCTTCCGGCCCGTGCCGAGATCGCCTCGGCTGCGGGCGCGTGACTGCAGCGACGGCGAACTTCGAAGCGCGGACTCGCGCGTGCTCGACTGGCGGTGTCGGCCAAGAAGCTGCCGCTCGCGTTCGACTGCCCTGAGGGGAGACAACGTCGACGGTCCGCTCCAATGTCATCGTCTCACTTGTCGAAAAACGGTCGACGAAACAGACAGAGTGCAGCGCAAGTTCGGCCGGTTCGCGCATCGCCTGCAGCGGGAGATGCCTTTGTCGGAGACTCGCTCCCGGTCAGACCTTCACGAACCGATAGGCGAAGCGGTCGGTCTCACCTTTGACCGAGGGATCGAACACCTTGACCGAATGCGGATCGCCCTTCTTCGCGAGCAAGGCGCTTTGCGCATCGAGCACGAAGCCGGCGGCCAACACCTCCTCGCGAACGGACGCAGGGTCGATCCGATGCAGCGACTGGCTGTCGCGCGTGCCCGCCCCTGCGGCGGCGGCGTGGTCGACGATGACGTAAGACCCGCCGGGCTTGAGCTGCTCGTAGACGGCTCTGTTGAAGGCGGCCGCCGTCGCGTCCTTGGCCTGCATCAGCGCGGTGTGGAGATCGTGATAGAACAGGTGCAGCCACACGACATCCGCTGATTGGGTAACCTCCGGCATCGCCACGAGGTCCGCAGAGACGACTTCGACGTTCTCTCGGCCTGGCTCCTTCGCAAGCGTGCGCATACGGCCGACCGGATCGTTCTTGAAGTGGGCCACTTCAGCCGGCACGAAGCCGAAAACTCGTCCTTCGGGTCCCACGACGTCGGAGAAGAGGCGGGTCCAGTCGCCGTCGCCTGGATAAACGTCGATCACGGTGGAGCCCGCATCGACTCCTGCGAACCGGATCAACTCGGATAGCTTGGCTTGGTCGTACATCGAGATCTCCTTGCAAAAGAGGATTCAACTGAGAACTGTGCCATTCCTGGGTCGATAGGCACCGGTCCACGCCCGGGTCAGACCTGTGCCATGCGTCCATCGACGGCGAGATCTATACCGGTGATGTGAGAACTTTCATCGGAGGCGAGGAACGTGACCGCCGCCGCGATTTCCTCGGGCTGGCCTCTGAGACCCATTGGAATCTGCGTGGTGAACTGTGCGACCGCTTGCTCGGCCTGTTCGGCGGTAAGGCCGGTCGTCGTCGCCAAGGCCGGAGTATCGATTGCTCCGGGACTCACGGCGTTCACTCGGATCTTGCGGTCCTTCAACTCCACGGCCCAGCCGCGCGCGAAGTTGCGTACGGCCGCCTTGCTCGCGGCGTAGGCCGTGAAACCGGGAAGACCGAGCACGTTCGAGACGGAAGAGTTCAGAACAATCGACCCGCCGTCTTTGAAGAGGGGGAGGGCCTTCTGCACCGTGAACAGCCCCTTCACGTTCACGTCGAAGGTCTGGTCAAAGTGGGCCTGAGTAGCTGTCGCGAGTGGTGCGACGGTCCCTGCACCCGCGTTCGCGAAGAGAATATCGATGTGACCACGCTTCTCTTTCACGACGGCATCCACCCTCGAAAGGGCACTCCCGGCCATTACCGGGCCGGGCTTGTCTTCGCAGCTTGTCCAGCTTCAGGACAGGTCTTCGGCGTTGATGCCATCTAGGAAGCGAGGAAGGCCATGGGAGCAGTCTTCTGTCCGC
>JASLGD010000013.1 GCA_030150305.1 Caldimonas sp.
GAGAGGGAAGGCCCAGCCGTCGGGAAGCGAGCAGACATGAACCCGCTCTACGCCCTCTTCGTCGATCCCTTCGTGCAGATGGCCGCCGCGCCGGACCTGCTGGCGCAGACGGTCTGGATCGGCTTCGTCGGCGGCGTGCTCTATGCGCTCATCGCGCTCGGCTTCGTGCTGATCTACAAGGCGTCGGGGGTCTTCAATTTCGCGCAAGGGGCGATGGTCCTGTTCGCGGCGCTCGCGATGGCGCGCTTCGCCGAATGGTTGCCGCGGCTCACCGGGCTCGACAACAAGCTCGCCGACAACGCGATCGCGTTTGGCGGCGCGGTGCTCGTGATGGTCGTGCTCGCCTGGCTGATCCAGAAGCTCGTCCTCGGCCGTCTCGTCAACCAGGACGGCATCACGCTGCTGATGGCGACGCTCGGCATCACCTACTTCCTCGAGGGCTCGGGCCAGGCCCTGTTCGGCAACGACATCTACAAGATCGACATCGGCATGCCGAAGGATCCCGTCTTCATCCTCGAGAAGACGTTCGACGGCGGCCTGCTCGTCAACAAGGAAGACCTCTACGCGGCGGTGATCGCGGCGGTGCTCGTCGCACTGCTCGCGTTCTTCTTCCAGAAGACGACGACGGGCCGCGCGCTGCGCGCCGTCGCCGACGACCATCAGGCGGCGCAGTCGATCGGCATCCCGCTCGACCGCATCTGGGTCATCGTCTGGTCGGTCGCGGGCATCGTCGCCCTCGTCGCCGGCGTGATCTGGGGCTCCAAGCTCGGCGTCCAGTTCTCGCTCTCGCTGGTCGCGTTGAAGGCGCTGCCCGTCGTCATCCTCGGCGGCCTGACGTCGATCCCCGGCGCGATCATCGGCGGGCTCGTGATCGGCGTCGGCGAGAAGCTCTCCGAGATCTACCTCGGGCCGAAGCTCGGCGGGGGGATCGAGATCTGGTTCGCGTACGTGCTCGCGCTCGTGTTCCTGCTCGTGCGGCCGCAAGGGCTGTTCGGCGAGAAGATCATCGATCGCGTATGAGTTTCGCGACGCTCGATCCAACCAAGGTCCTGCGCGGATCCGGCTCTGCCGGTCCGCTGCAGGCGCCCCCTCGGGGGGCAGCGACCGAAGGGAGCGTGGGGGCGTGATTTATCGCGAGAACGGCCAGTTCAAGACGACGTACCGCGCCGACCAGCAGATCTTCCCGATCGTGCAGGACCGGATCGCGATCGCGCTCCTGCTCGTCGTCGCCTTCGTCGTCGTGCCGCTCGTCGCCGACGCGTACACGTTCCGCGCCATCCTCGTCCCGTTCCTGATCCTCGCGCTCGCCGCGCTCGGCCTCAACGTCCTGGTCGGCTACTGCGGCCAGATCTCGCTCGGCACCGGCGCGTTCATGGCGGTCGGTGCGTACGCCGCGTACAACTTCATGGTCCGCATCGACGGCATGCCGCTGCTCGTCGCGATGCTCCTCGGCGGGTTGACGTCGACTGTCGTCGGGGTGCTCTTCGGCATCCCGTCGCTGCGGATCAAGGGGCTCTACCTCGCGGTCGCGACGCTCGCGGCGCAGTTCTTCGCCGACTGGGCGTTCCTGCGCGTGCCCTACTTCACCAACAACTCGAGCTCCGGGTCGGTGAGCGTGCCGAGCCTGTCGGTGTTCGGCATCGCGATCGAATCGCCCGAGCACAAGTACCTGTTCTGCCTCGCGATCGTGTGCGTGTTCGCGCTCGTCGCCAAGAACCTCGTGCGCAGCCACGTCGGTCGCGAGTGGATGGCGATCCGCGACATGGACGTCGCCGCCGAGGTGATCGGCATCCGGCCGGTGTACGCGAAGCTGACCGCGTTCGCGGTGAGCTCGTTCATCGTCGGCGTCGCCGGCGTCCTCTGGGGATTCGTCTACCTCGGCTCGTGGGAGCCGGCGGCGTTCTCGATCGACCGCTCGTTCCAGCTCCTCTTCATGGTCATCATCGGCGGCCTCGGCTCGATCATGGGCAGCTTCTTCGGCGCCGCGTTCATCGTCGTGCTGCCGCTGTTCCTGAACCGCGTGCCGACGCTGCTCGGCATCCCGATCTCGGTGAGCGCGGCGTCGCACCTCGAGTTCATGATCTTCGGCTCGCTGATCGTCTTCTTCCTGATCGTCGAGCCGCACGGCCTCGCGCGGCTGTGGTCGACCGGCAAGGAAAAGCTCCGCCTGTGGCCCTTTCCGCACTGACAACCACGGCCGCCGACCAGACAAATCCCGATTGAATCGCGCTCGGTTCCGCGCTGAAGTGCGCGCTGGCCGGGCGAACGCCGCCCCTGAACTTCTGCTGGAGCAACCATGACCCTGAACGATCGTCTGAGAGGACTCGCGCTCGCCGCCTCCTTCGCCGCCGCAGGCCTCGCGGCGTCGCCCGCCGCGCTCGCGCAGGCCAAGGAGCAGTTCTTCCCGCTGCTCGTCTACCGCACCGGCGCCTATGCGCCGAACGGCACGCCGTGGGCGAACGGCAAGCAGGACTACCTGAAGATGATCAACGCGCGCGACGGCGGCGTGAACGGCGTCAAGCTCACCTGGGAAGAATGCGAGACCGGCTACGCGACCGACCGCGGCGTCGAGTGCTACGAGCGACTGAAGTCGCACCCCGGCGTCGCGCTGTTCGAGCCGCAGTCGACCGGCATCACCTTCGCGCTCACCGACAAGGCGCCGGTCGACAAGATCCCGCTGCTGACGGTCGGCTACGGCCTCTCCGCCGCGCAGGACGGCCTGTCGTTCGCGTGGAACTTTCCGATCATGGGCAGCTACTGGACCGGCGCCGACATCCTCGTCCAGCACCTGCTCAAGAAGGACGGCAGCCTCAAGGGCAAGAAGATCGCGCTCGTCTACCACGACTCGCCCTTCGGCAAGGAGCCGATCCCGCTGCTGCAGGAGCGCGCCAAGCTGAACGGCTTCGACCTCCAGCTGATCCCGGTCACCGCGCCCGGCGCAGAGCAGAAGGCCGCGTGGCTGCAGGTCCGCCAGAGCCGGCCCGACTACGTCTTCCTCTGGGGCTGGGGGATCATGAACTCGACCGCGCTGAAGGAAGCGCAGGCGACGGGCTATCCGCGCGAGAAGATGTACGGCGTCTGGTGGGCCGGCGCCGAGCCCGACGTCAAGGACGTCGGCGAAGGCGCGAAGGGCTACAACGCGCTCGCGCTCAATCCGTCCGGTCAGCAGCCCAAGGTCATCCAGGACATCCTCAAGTATGTCCACGACAAGGGCCAGGGCACCGGCCCGCGCGAGGAAGTCGGCTCGGTCCTCTACACGCGCGGCGTGCTGATCCAGATGCTCGGCGTCGAGGCGGTGCGGCGCGCGCAGGAGCGCTACGGCAAGGGCAAGGTGATGACTCCCGAGCAGGTCCGCTGGGGCCTCGAGAACCTCGCGCTCGACCAGAAGAAGCTCGACGCGCTCGGCTTCGCCGGCGTGCTGCGGCCGATCTCGACCTCGTGCGCCGACCACATGGGATCGACGTGGGCGCGCATCCAGACGTGGGACGGCACGAAGTGGGTGATGAGCAGCGACTTCATGCAGGCCGACGAGCAGATCATCAAGCCGATGGTGAAGACCGCCGCCGACAAGTACATCGGCGAGAAGAAGATCCCGCGCCGCAGCACCGCCGATTGCCAAACCTGAGCCGCTGCGCGGCCCAGGTCTGCGCCTGACAGGATGGCTCCCTCCCCGCTTCGCTCCCCTCCCTCCGAGAGGGAGGGGCGGGCCCCGTCGGGGCCCATTGAAGACACGTCGCATGCGACGCGCCTGCCGTTCGCGTCGCGGAGCGTGCTCCTCGACGTGAACGGCATCGAAGTCATCTACAACCACGTCATCCTGGTGTTGAAGGGCGTCTCGCTGCAGGTCCGCGAAGGCAGCATCGTCGCGCTCATGGGCGGCAACGGCGCCGGCAAGACGACGACGCTGCGCGCCGTCAGCAACCTGCTCGAAGGCGAGCGCGGCGCGGTCACGAAGGGTTCGATCGCGCTGCGCGGCGAGCGCATCGACCGGC
>JASLGD010000050.1 GCA_030150305.1 Caldimonas sp.
AGGGTGAACTGGACCGCGCTCACCGTGGCGAAGGAGCCGCTTCGGGCAGGCCGGGCCGATAGAGCCTGTACTAGCACGGGTGGACTCGCTCCTTCAAACGCCCATCCCCTTGACAGGTGGCGAGTTCGAGGCGCTCGTCGCGTTCGTTCGGGATGCACTTCTGGATGAACGCGCGTCGAAGCAGCATCTTTGCTCCCTTGTGGCCACCAGCGTTCCCAGCGGCTGCGCGACCATGGACTTTGAGGAGTGCCGGTAGCGTTGCGCTGACTCCCTCCTGCCACCATATCGAATAAAAGCCTGACGTTGCACTGGGACCCTTCCCACGCTGCAATCGCCATCGAGTCGCCGCAGGTAGATAGCAGTCTCGCAAGCCTAAGACGAACGACAGCACTGCGTTCCGCAGTCGACCAGCGTCGTAAGCCGAGCGCCCGAGAGCGCCGAATGAGTCACGTTCGCCCCCGCCGCGTGCCGCAGCGACAAGGCTGGACTCTCAGGCTCCTGAGCCTGGCTGACAGAAGGGCAGCCTCAAACTCCGAGATGCCGGTGCTGTAGCGTCGCATCACTGCACAGCACTGCCGATCGACCGGACCACGCTACCGTTCCCTTCTCAAGAATGATCATCCGCTCGGCGAGTCGGCCGACATCGCGCAGATTCTTGTCGACGATGATGATGGCGCAACCGCGCTCCTTGAGCGCGGCGATCGCACTCCAAATCTCATGGCGAATCATCGGCGCGAGGCCTTCCGTGGCCTCGTCGAGGAGGATCAAGCGCGGATTCGTCATGAGGGCGCGACCGATGGCGAGCATCTGTTGCTCACCCCCAGAGAGTTGCGTGCCGAAGTGTTGCTCACGCTCAGCCAGACGCGGGAAAAGCGTGTAGACGCTGTTCGGCGTCCAGGCTTGCCCTTCGGGCGCCCCTGTGCGAGGCGATTGCGCCATCAGGAGATGTTCGCGCACGGTTAGATGACGAAACACCTGTCGGCCTTCCGGAACGATCGCGAGCCCAGCCCGCGCAATCCGAAACGCAGGCTGGTCCTGGACCTCGACGCCGCGGACTCGGACCTTCCCCCGCCGTGGGCGCGTCAAACCCATGATCGAGCGGACGGTCGTGGTCTTGCCCATGCCGTTCTTTCCCATGACCGCTAGAACCTCGCCCTCGGCGACGCTGAGGTCGATACCGAAAAGCACCTGGCTTTGGCCGTAAGAGGTCTCAAGGCCCTCGACTTCGAGAAATGGCTTCATGGCAGGGAAGTCTCGTCGCCCAGATAGGCCCGTCGTACTTCAACGTCGGCGCGAATCTCGTCGGGCGTCCCGGTGGCGATGCAACGGCCGTAGACTAGAACCGAGATGCGATCGGCGAGCGCAAAGACGGCGTTCATGTCATGCTCGACCAGCAGCATCGAGACGCTCCCCTTCATCGCGAGCAGCATGCGCGTCAGCGCGGCGGAGTCCTCGATTCCCATGCCGGCCATCGGCTCGTCGAGGAGCAGCACCTGCGGCTGCCCGGCGAGCGCGATGGCAATCTCGAGTTGGCGATGCTCACCGTGGCTCATGGATCCGGCAACGCGACCTGCCTGATCCGCGAGACCTACCTGCACCAGTAGCGCCAGTGCACCAGCGAGGTTGCGCGCGTCGTCGAGCGCGCGTTGCCAGAAGCGAAACGATTGACCAGCATGCGCCTGCACGGCCAGGAGGGCGTTTTCGACGACGGTCAGATCTGCGAACACCGAGGTGATCTGGAACGAGCGGCCGATGCCGAGGCGGGCGCGGCGATGTACCGGGAGTGCCGTGATATCGCGGCCCCCGAAGTAGATGTGTCCAGCGTCGGGACGCACGTCACCCGTGAGCTGGCCCAGGAGGGTCGTCTTTCCTGCTCCGTTCGGGCCGACCAGCGCGTGGACTTCGCCGCGTCGCAGGTCGAGGTCGACACCCTGCGTGACGACCAGGCCGCCGTAGCGCTTGACGAGTCCGCGCACAGAGAGCACGGCGGCGGTGTCCGTCCCGGTCCCCTCCGGAGCTATGGCGGTTCTGGAACCGGGCCCGTCGGATCGGGCTGCAAGAGGCAAGGCAGAACTCGCGATCATGGAGCGATCCGTGCGCGGCCTCGCGATCGCTCGACCAGCTCAGCCAAACCATTGCGGGCGTAGAGAACGACAAGCACGAGGATCAGGCCCATCAGCAGCGGCCAGTGGATCGTCAAGTGGCCGAGTGCTTCCTCGAGGAACATAAAGGCCGCAGCTCCGGCGAGCGGCCCGAGGACGCTCGCCATGCCTCCGAGCAACACCATCAGCAGCAACTCGGCGGAGCGGGACCAGTGCATGTACGAGGGGCTGACGAACTGGGCGACATTGGCGAGCAGAGCGCCAGCCACCGCGCAGATCGTTCCAGACATCACGAAGGCAGCGAGCTTGTATCGATAGGCATGGAGACCCACGGACGCGATCCGCCCTTCGTTGCTGCGGATGCCGCGCAGCGCCAACCCGAAGCCCGAGTGGACTGTCCGATGCAGGATCAATGTGGCGAGCGCCAGCCAGGCGAGGATGAACCAGTAGAGCACCGCGTCGTCGCCGAGCGGCAGCCAGGCGCCGAAGTCGCTGCGTCCGCGAAACGAAAAGCCGTCGTCGCCGCCGTACTGCTTGAGACCGGTCGTGATGAAGTAAAGCAGCTGTGCCGACGCAAGCGTCAGCATGATGAACGAGAGGCCGCCCGTTCGCAGGCACACCGCTCCGATCACCAAGGCAGCGATCGCGCCCAAGGCGATCGCCGCAGCAAAGTGGACGAGGCCGTTGGTGATTCCGTTCTGGATCAGAAGGCCCACCGTGTATGCGCCGACGCCCAGAAAGGCGGCATGGCCCAGGCTCGTCATACCACCAAAGCCGAGGATCAGGTTCAGGCTTAGCGCCGCGAGCCCGAACACCATCACTCGCGACAGAAACGTCAGGTAGTAGGGCTGGTGCAGCGCCAAAGCGATCGGCGGCACAAGCGCCAGGACGACGAACAAGGCAAACGCAGAGTGCAGCGAAGACACGCGTCGCATCAACGCACCTTGACCGGGAACAGGCCTTCCGGCTTGGCGAGCAGGATCGCGATCATCAAGAGGTAAATAAGCACCGACCCGGTAGCGGGCCCGATCGCGTCGGCGACCGGCCGTGACAGGTAGGCCGCAAAGAGCTTGGGCAGGAACATCCGACCCATCGCATCGACCACGCCGACAATCAGCGCGGCGAAGAAAGAGCCGCGGATCGAGCCGATGCCACCGATGACGATCGTCACGAGCGCCAGGATCAGGATCGAGTCCCCCATGCCCGGCTCGACTGAGAAAAGTGGTCCCGTGAGCGCTCCCGCGAGTGCCGCGAGAGCAGCGCCGAAGGCGACCACGGCACGGAAGAGCGAGCGGATATCGACGCCGACCGCTTCGACCATCTCCGGCTTGTCGGCCCCCGCACGTACGAGCATGCCAATGCGTGAGTAGCGGATCACGAGATAGAGCCCGAGAGCGACGGCGCATCCCACGACGATGATCACCACGCGATAGACGGGATAGAGCGCGCCGGCGCCGAGCCGAACGGTTCCGGAGAGGAAGTCCGGAACCGTGACGTATAGGCCAGCCGTCCCCCAGACGATGCGGACTGCCTCGTTGAACATCATGATGAGGCCGAACGTGACGAGCACTTGGTCCAAGTGGTGGCGCTGATAGAGGTTCTTGAAGACAAGCCACTCGACCGCCATCGCCGTCAAATACGTAGCGGGCAAGGCGAGCAGCACGCCGGCGACGAAGGACCCCGTCCAGCCGCCGAGTGCGACCGCGTAGTACGCGCCGATCATGTACAGCGACGCATGCGCGAGGTTCATGAAATTCATGATCCCGAGCACGAGCGTCAGCCCGGCAGTGAAGAGGAAGAGGGTGATCCCGAACTGCAGCCCGTTGAGAAGCTGGATCAGGACGAGCCCGGGCGTGATCACGACCTGAGCTTCGCAGCTTGCGTCACTTCATCGCGCATTCGGACGCGTAGGGGTCCACGTCGTCCTTGACCAGCAGTCCCTTGTTGGCCTCGATCAGCTTGCCGTCC
>JASLGD010000120.1 GCA_030150305.1 Caldimonas sp.
GCGAGGTCGACGCCGTACCAGCGCGGCGCGAGCGTCCATTCGAGGCGACCGGGGAGATACGTCGCGTCGCGGCTGTCGGGTCCGCCGGCCAGCACCGCGACCGCGCTGCCGTTCCAGATCGTGCCGCGCGCGTCGGCGAGCACGAGGCGCTGGCCCGTCGCCGACGCGATCGCATGGGCCAGCCACGACGCCGGCGCGAACGCGATCACGCCGACGAGGATGCCGACGATCGCGCCGGCGATCGCCCACCGCAACGTCGCGCCGCGCGCTTCGACCCACGCCTGCTCGGCGAGCGTCGACTCGGCCCAGCCGGTCGTCGCGACCGTCGGTGTCCAGAGCTGCGGGGTGCGCTTGCGGCGGATCACGTCGTCCCCGAGAGCACGATCGTGATCGAGCCGCTGTAGCCGTTCGCGTTCTTCAGCAGCTGCGCCTCGATCGGTCGCGCACGCGCCGCGCTGCGCGCTTCGCCGATCCAGCTGCGCAGGGCCTCGAACGGCACGGCGGTGAAGGTGAGGGTGGCGCGATCGCCCTGCAGCGCGATGCGTCCCTTGCCGCCGAGCCGCTCGGTCGCGGCGCGCAGCGCTTCGGCGGCCTGCTGCGGCGGCACGGGCGAAGCAGAGCGCAGCGCCGCGCTCTCGACTGCCGCGAGCTGCATCTGCTGCAACTGGCTGTCGAGTCGATCGAGCTCGGCGGGAGCTTCGTGCAAGGTCCTGAGCGCCGGTTGCACCGCGATCATCCAGACAAGCAGGATCGCGACCGCCGCCGCCATCGCGGCGATCGCGAGCCGCTCGCGCGGAGCGCGCGCCTGCCAGAAGCGACCCGCCTGCTCGCGCGCGCCGGCAAGCCCGGGCGGCAGCGTCGACTGCAAGGCGTCGGTGCTCATCCGATCGATCCGCCGCGTCCGCGGGTGAGGACGAGACGGCCTTCGCTCGCCTCGACGCGAACGCCGGCCGGACGCAGCACCGAGCGGAACTGCTCGATCTGCGCATCGCTCCAGCCTGCCGCCGAGAGCGTCAGCTTGCCGCCTTCGTAGCGCAGGTTCTCGACCGGAGGCCGCTCGCCCGGCCAGGCCGCAGCGGCCGCCTGCAGCATCGGCTCGAGGTCGGTGTCGCCCGCCTTGCCGGCGAGGGTGCGCAGCGATTGCGTCTCGCGCAGCATCACCGCCGCGGGGTCGCGCTGGATGTCGGCGTCGCCGACGCGCGGGAAGGTCTTCTTGACGAGCGCCTGGATCGCGGCGCGGCGCGACTCGACGGCGCTGCGCTGATGCCAGGCCCACAGGTTGAGGCCGACGATCTGCGCGGCGACGAGGAAGGCGAGGCCGATCCGCACCGGCCGCCACGCCGGGCTCATCAGCTGCCGCCCCCAGTCGGCGATCGCGCGCGCGCCGCGGGTCTTGCGCGCGAGGTCGAACTGGCGCAGGTTCCACAGGCTGCGTCCGGCCTGCAGCAGCCGATGCTCGGTCGGCATCACGTTGACGGGAGAACCGAGCCATTGCTCGGCGGCGGCGGCGGCCATCGGCTCCGCGGTCCAGCGCGTCGTCGGTGGCGCCGGCTGCGGCACGAGCGCACGCGCGAGGCCGCCGTCGAGGCGCACGGTCGCGACGCCTTCCGTGCTCGCCCACGTCAGCACGACGCTCTGCACGTTGCCGACGCCCTCGGCCGGAGCGTGGAAGTGGCCGGCGGGCGGATCGTCGGGCCACGCCATCGGCACGACCCGATCGACGAAGATGCCGGCCTTCTCGAGCGCGGCGAGCTCGTCCTGCAGCCACGCCTTGTCGACCGCGGCGACCCACGTCGGCTGGCCGGCGACGGCGAGCGGCGCGACCGCGAGGTGAACCGTCTCGGCATCGTCGAGCAGCGCCTCTTCGACGACGCCGACGATCGCGGCGCGCAGGCGCGCCGACGGCGCCTTCGGCAACGTGATCCGGTGCCAGGCGACGTCGGCCTCGCGGACCACGGCGATCACGATCGAGCGCTTCGGCAACAGCGCCGCTGCCGCGTCGCCGTGGGCATCCAGCTCGATGCCGTCGTCGCTGGTCGCGTACGCGTACTCGCGCCGCCGCGACGGCGCAGCGGGCTCGTCGGCAACGCCGGCGCGCAGGCGCCGGCGTTCCGGAAGCTGGAGGACGAGGGTCGACATCGAGAGGGCGCGAGGGTAACGCGATTCTAGGGACGTGGATCAGGCGATCCCTTCGCAATCAACGACTTAGCAGGGCATGTTGATGGCCAAATCGCCATTGGTTCTCGCTTTGTCGAGCTTTGGCGCGCTCCGCGGTGCGACGTTGCCTACGAGCCGGCCTGGTCGCGCGCCGAGACGCGATCACGCTGCAGCACCACGACGTCGAGGCCGCGCCGCTGCACGAGCGAGCGCTGCTCGAGGACGACGTCGCCGAGGCGAAGCCGTCCGCGCACTTCGAAGAAGCTCGAGCTGACTGCAAGGCGTTCGAAGCTGCTCGCCGGCAGCGACGGCGCGAGCGCCTGCACGTCGGCGACGGACTTCATCGGCGAGCGCTGGCGCTGCTGCACGATGCGCTCGGCCGTCGCGAGGTCGAGGTTGGGGATCGCGGCGACGAGCACTTCGCGCGGTGCGGTGTTGACGTTGACCCACGCCTTGTCCGGCAGCAGCACGACGTAAGGCTCGAGCAGGCGCAGCGATTCGGCGTCGATGCCGAGCCAGGCGAGCTGGCGGACCGAACGCGGCATCAGCGGCGGGTCGGCGGCGGGTGGCGGCTCCGGCGTCGCCGCCGACGCGGCACTGCTCGCCGGCGCGGCTGCCGCTTGCGGCGGCGATGCGTCGCGCAGGCCGCTCGCGATGCGCGTCGCGACATCGGCGGAAACGCCGACCGTTTCGCAGAGCCGCTGCAGCGCCGCGAGCTCGACCGGATCGATGTGGTTGCCGTTGACGACGTTGGCGAGGTTGTAGTGCGACGCCGCATCGGTGATCGCGCCCGAGAGGAATGCGTCGGGAGCGTCGTCGGTGTTCTCCTTGTCGGTGGCGAGAAAGGTCGACAGCCGCGCTTCGGCAAGCGGCACCGCCCACGGCTCGCCGAGATGATCGATGCCGCCGTTGCGTGCGTCCTCGCGCAGGATCAGGCGCGCCCAGTCGAGAGCGCCGGTCAGGATCCACGCCGACTGCGTGCGCGCTCGCTCGGCCGCCTCGACCTGGATCGCGCGCCACTGCTGCCAGACCATCGCGCCGGCGAGCGTCGCGACGAGCGCGACGATGATCATCGCGGTGAGGAGGGCGGCGCCCTCCTCACCGCGCAAGCGGCGAGCGCCGCTCGCCGCTTCGCGTGACAGGATTGCTCCCTCCCCGCTTCGCTCCACTCCCTTGCTCCGCAAGGGAGCTCCAGGAATCGCTCCCTCCCGGCTTCGCTCCCCTCCCTCCGCGAGGGAGGGGCCGGCCCCGCTCGGGCCGCTGTTCGTGCGTGCGATGCGACGCGTCATGGCGCAATGAGCACGTCGCGGACGAGGCTGCCGTTGAGGCCGCTGCCGGGCGCGAAGGCGAGAACGATGCGGACGCCGCTCGGAAGGACGGGGCGTGTGGGCACGGCGACGCCGGAGGCGGGCGCAGGGGGCGCCGAGCTTGCAACCGCCGGCCCGCTTGGAGGTGCAGTCGGGAGCGGTGTCGACGACACGGGCGTAAGCGGCGCGACGTCGTCGGCCGACTGGCAGTTCGACCACGCGTTGCCGCGGAAGAAGTACACCTGCCAGCTCTCGAGCCCGGCGAGCGCGCGCAGCTGCCCGTCCTCGCTGCCCTGCAGCTGCTGCGAGCGAAACCAGCTCTCCTGCAGGCCGCGCGTCGTCGTCGTGACGGGTCCGGCCCAGCGTTGCCACGTGCCGCCGCGATCGTCCGGCTGCAGCGCCCACGAGACGACCTGCATGCCGCCTTCGGCGCGCCGCGTCATGCGCACGGCGCGACCGTCGCAGCGAAGCGCAGGGACGGCGGTCGTCTCCTGCAGCGCCGCGAGATCCTGCTCCCACTGCGCGATCACCGTCTCGAGCCGAAGCACCTGCTCGAGGTGGACCTGGTTCGACTCCCGCGTGCGCGCGATCGCGTCGACGCCCTGCCAGGCGATGAGCGACATGATCGCCATCACGACCATCGCGACGAGGACTTCGACGAGGGTGAAGCCGGCGCGTCGCCGGCGGGCGTGCGGCTGCATCACGATCGTCCGACGATCGTCGAGAGGAGCACGACGAGACGACCGTCGGCGTCGAGAACGCGCGCGTCGACGCGGCGGAAGTTCGGGTTCGGCGTCGGCCGCACGACGAGCTTGCCGGCGTACGTGCGGCCGAGCTCGTCGCACGTGAAGTCGCTGTCGCCGATGTCCGGATAGCGATGCGCGAGCTTGATCCCGGTCAGCTGGTTGTCGGCGCACCATTGGCCCGCGGTGACCTCGGCGAGGCGCACCGTGTTCGCGGTCAGCGAGCCCGCGGCCTTGATGCCGGCGCCGAGCGTGATCGCGACGATCGCGAGCGCGACGAGCACCTCGATCAGCGTGAACCCGCGCGCGGCGCGCTTCATGACGGAGCGCGGTCGTTGTCGTCGGCGACCGCGAACGGACCGATGCCGTCGGTCGCGAGCGTGAGGCGATGGTCGCCGAGGTGAAGGACGATCCGCTGGGCGCCGATCAGCGGCTCCGGCCCGAGGACGACGGCGCGCGCGCCGATCACCTGCGCCGACGTGCCGGCTTCGAGCCAGTGCGTGGGCAGCGACTGGCCGGCAGGCAGTCCGACGAAGCGAAAGCCGCTGCCGTCGGCCTGGTCGACGAGCGGCTCCCAATGCGCAGCGACTCCCGAGGCGCGGGCCTCGGCGCGCGCCGACTCGAGCAGCGACGCCAGCCGCGCCGCCTCCTGCTCGAGGCGAGCGTTCGCCGGATCGCGCAGAGCGAGGCTCGCGACGGCGGTCGCAATCGCGATCAATGCGACGACCACCATCAACTCGATCAGCGTGAATCCGGCGGCGTTGCCGCCGCATTCACCTCGACCCCTTCGGGGTCGCTCGCAACGCGACGAGCCGCTACTGCCAGGACCCGATGTCGGCATTCTTGCCTTCGCCGCCGGCGACGCCGTCGGCACCGAAGCTGTAGACGTCGATCTCGCCCTTCAGCCCCGGATTCGCGTACTGGTACGGGTTCTTCCACGGATCCGACGGCAGCTTGTCGAGGTACGGCCGCCAGTTCTGCGGGATCGGCCCGACGGTCGGCTTGACGACGAGCGCCTGCAGCCCCTGCTCGGCGGTCGGATAGCGCAGGTTGTCGAGCTTGTAGAGCTTGAGCGCCTGCATGAGGTTGTTGACGTCGGTGCGCGCGGCGGTGACGCGCGCGTCGTCGGCGCGATCGAGCATGTTCGGCACGATCAGCGCGGCGAGCACGCCGATGATGACGAGCACGACCATGAGCTCGATCAGGGTGAAGCCGCGGCTGCGCGCGCTTCTCGGTTGCAGCGGAGGTGCCATCGACTCGTCGTCCCGTGCGGTGTTACCGCTCCGACGCCCGGAGCGGCAAAGCGTTCCATGATAATCGCCGCATGTTGGCCCGACTGTCAGCGTTCGTGATCTGGTCGCTCGTCGGCGCGGTCGCGATCTTCTGGGCGATGCGGCTGGCGGCGAGCCCGCCGCAGGTGCCCGCGTACGCGGTTGCCGTCGGCAATGCCGCCGCGGTGCGCGGCGACCTCGGCCGCCTGTTCGGCGTCGCGCCGCGGCCGGCGGCCGGCGTGCAGGCGGCGGCGCCCGAGGCGTCGTCGCGCTTCCGGCTGGTCGGCGTCGTGGCGCCGCGCAATCCGACCGTGCAGGCCGAGCCGGGTCAAGGCGTCGCGCTGATCGCCGTCGACGGCAAGCCGCCGAAGCCGTACGCGGTCGGCGCCCGCCTCGACAGCGATCTGGTGCTGCAGTCGGTCGGCCTGCGCACGGCATCACTCGGCCCGGCGCAGGGCGGTCGCAGCGTCCTGCTCGAGCTCCCGAAGCTGCCGCCGCCGAACTCCGGCGTCCTGCCGCCGCCCGGCGCGCCTGCGGCCGTGCAGCGCACTCCCGCGGCCGCCGCCCCGGGCGTGATGCCGGCGCCGCAGGCGCCGTTGCCGTCGTTGAACCAGGCACCCGTGCCGCCCGGGACGACACCGCCGGGTGGCAGTGGGTTGGCGGCTCCGGGCGGGCTCGCCACGCAGTAGCAGTTCAGGCCGGCAAGTTCAGGCCAGGAACAGCCGATAGGCGGGATTCGCCGTCTCGTCGGCGCACGGATACGCGATCGTGGCGAGGAACTCGCGAAAGCGCTCCTCGTCCGCTCTGGGCACCTGCATTCCGACCAGGATGCGGCCGTAGTCGGCGCCCTGGTTGCGGTAGTGGAAGAGGCTGATGTTCCAGCCCGCCGGCATGCTCGAGAGAAAGCGCATCAGCGCGCCCGGCCGCTCGGGAAACACGAAGCGATAGAGGCGCTCGTCTTCCGCGAGCGCGGTGCGGCCGCCGACCATGTAGCGCACGTGCTCCTTCGCGAGCTCGTCGCCGGTGAGGTCGAGCGCGGGAAAGCCGTGGCTCTCGAACTCGCGCGCGAGCAGCGCCGATTCGGCGCGGTCGACGGTCGCGATGCCGACGAAGACGTGCGCGACCTTCGGATCTGCGATGCGGTAGTTGAACTCGGTGACCGCGCGCGGCCCGATCAGCTCGCAGAAGCGGCGAAAGCTGCCGCGCTCCTCGGGGATCGTGACCGCGAACAGCGCCTCGCGCTCCTCGCCGACCTCGGCGCGCTCGGCGACGAAGCGAAGGCGATCGAAGTTCATGTTGGCGCCGCACGTGATCGCGACGTACGTCTCGCCCTTGCTGCCGTGTCGGTGCGCGTACTCCTTGATCGCGGCGACGCCGAGCGCGCCCGCGGGCTCGAGGATGCTGCGCGTGTCCTCGAAGACGTCCTTGATCGCAGCGCATGCGGCGTCGGTGTCGACGACGATCCAGTCGTCGACGAGTTCGCGCGCGAGGCGAAACGTCTCGGCGCCGACCTGCCGCACCGCGGTTCCGTCCGAGAAGAGGCCGACGTCGGCGAGCTCGATGCCCTTGCCTGCCTGGATCGAACGGAGCATCGCATCGGAGTCGTTCATCTGCACGCCGATGACGCGGATCTCGGGTCGCACCGCCTTGACGTACGACGCGATTCCGGAGACGAGGCCGCCGCCGCCCACGGCGACGAAGATCGCGTCGATCGGGCCCTGGCGCTGGCGCAGGATCTCCATCGCGATCGTCCCCTGGCCGGCGATCACGTCGGGGTCGTCGAAGGGATGCACGAAGGTGAGGCCGCGTTCGTTCTCGAGCTCGCGCGCGCGGGTGTACGCATCGGAATAGCTGTCGCCGGAGAGGACGACCTCGGCGCCGAGCGCGCGCACCGCGCCGGTCTTCAGCGACGGCGTCGTCGTCGGCATCACGACCAGCGCCTTGCAGCCGAGGCGACGCGCCGCAAGGGCGACGCCTTGCGCGTGATTGCCCGCGGACGCGCAGATCACGCCGCGCGCGAGCGCGGCCGGCGCGAGGTTGGCCATCTTGTTGTAGGCGCCGCGCAACTTGAAGCTGAACACCGGTTGGGTGTCCTCGCGCTTCAGGAGCACGTCGTTGCCGAGCCGTGCCGAAAGACGCGGCGCGGGCTCGAGCGCCGACTCGACGGCGACGTCGTACACGCGCGCGGTCAGGATCTTCTGCAGGTAGCCCGCGGTCTCGAGTGGTCGCTTGGGCGGAGTCTTGCGAGCGGCAGTCGCCATCTGGGGCCTTCGCCCCGGGGGCGATTGCGGCAGCGCATCATACGCGGCGCGACGCCGTGCCCGGCTGCGCCGCTGGGCGAGAAAAAAGCCCGAGGCGTTGCCGCCTCGGGCTGAATCCACCAATGAAGAAGGTGGAGGAGACAATCTGCTCGATCGGACTGCCTCGCTCGCGAACCAGCAAGCGCAGCGATCGACTGCGGATCAGTGTAGACGCTATTTTGCTGCACTGCAATATGGAGCTCGAACATGGAGTGCACGATCGACTGGCTGGCGCCGACCGGGATGGCGTTCAGCGCCGAGACCGGCAGCGGCCATCTGCTGACGATGGACGGCGCGCCCGACGGCGGCGGCCGCAACCTGGCGCCGCGTCCGATGGAAACGGTGCTCGCCGGCACCGGGGCATGCGCCGCGTACGACGTCGTGCTCATCCTCAAGCGCGGCCGCCACGACGTGCGCAGCTGCCGCGTGCGCGTGACGTCCGAGCGCGCGCCTGCCGATCCGAAGGTGTTCACCGCGATCCACCTGCACTTCATCGTCGGTGGCAGCGCGCTCCCCGCGGCGGCGATCGAGCGTGCGATCGCGCTCTCGCACGATCGCTATTGCTCGGCGACGATCATGCTCGCCAAGACGGCAACCATCACGACGAGCTACGAGCTCGTCGAGCTCGACAACGCTCAGACGTAGTGCGCCGTCGTCGTCATGACCTTGGCCGCTGCGCGCATCGCCCAGCGCACGGGCGCGGGCAGCGGCGTCGCGCCGGCGCGCTCGGCCGCCAGCGCGTGGCCGGCTTCGTCGTCCTTCATCTGCGCGACGATCGCACGTGACGATGCGTCGGCGGCGGGAAGTCGGTCGAGATGGCTGGCGAGGTGCTGCTCGACCTGCCGCTCGGTCTCGACGAGAAAGCCCAGGCTGCGCGCGTCGCCTGCACGCGCCGCGACGAGCCCGACCGCGAACGCACCGGCGTACCACAGCGGATTGAGCCAGCTCGGCCGCGCGCCGAGCTCGTCGAGGCGATCGGCAGTCCAGGCGAGGTGGTCGGTCTCCTCGTCGGCCGCCTGCTGGAACTGGCGTCGCAGCGCCGGGTCGCTCGTCGCCAGCGCCTGCGCGCTGTAGAGCGCTTGCGCGCAGACCTCGCCGACGTGGTTGACGCGCATGAGCGCGCCGGCCTCGCGCCGCTCGATGTCGTCGAGCGGGTCGGCGGGTCGGCTGGCGATCGGTTTGGGTCGCGTCGCCTGGGGCGTCGTCGAGAGCGCCCGCAGCGCATGGTCGAGCGCGGCCAACAGCCGATCAGCAGGGGAAAGACGGATGCTGCTCAAGAGGATCGGCAGGATACCGCCAGGCGATGGAACCCTCGGGGAAATGCCTCGTTGTGTCGAGACAACATAAGGCCTTTTTTTGTCGGGCAAGGCTTTCCAGCCCCGGATCGCTCTGGTGCAATACACCCAACTTCCCGCTGAGGAGGTTGTGCCTGATCTGCTCCAGCGCGGGTTTTTGTTGATCGGGACCTCTTGTTCAACCTAGGAGATAGTTGCAATGAAAAAATCTCTGCTCGCTCTCGCTGTATTGGGCGCTTATGCGGGCGTCGCGTCGGCTCAGTCGTCGGTCACGCTGTACGGCACGGTCGACCTCAACGGTCGGTATGTGAAGCAGGACGTGACCAGCGGTGGTGACCATCGCTGGAGCATGGGCCGTGACGGCATCAACAGCAGCCAGCTGGGATTCCGCGGTATTGAAGACCTCGGCGGTGGCCTGAAGGCGGGCTTCCTGCTCCTGTCGAGCGTTGGCGCCGACTCGGGCGACATCGGTAGCGGCCAGTCCGCGGCCGGCTCGGGCAAGTTCTGGGCGCGTCGTGCGACGGTGAGCCTCTTCAGCAACGCCGGCGAACTGCGCCTCGGCCGTGACTACACGCCGACGTTCTGGAACAACACGATCTTCGACGCGTTCGGTACCAACGGCATCGGCGACTCGACCGGCGGCATCCTGCAGCTGGCGACGACGACGTTCGTTCGCGCCGACAACGCGGTCCAGTACTTCCTGCCGTCCAACATCGGTGGCTTCTACGGCCAGTTCATGGGCGCTACCGGCGAGCCCGGGCAGGCAGGCCAGACGAGCAACAACGGTCGCTATCTCGGCGGTCGCGTCGGCTTCGCCGCGGGTCCGTTCGACGTCGCTTTCGCGTACGCGCAACAGCGCAACGCGACGGGCGTCAATACTGGCGTCGACCAGGACACTTGGAACATCGGCGGCGCCTACGACTTCGGCTTCCTGAAGCTGATGGGCTACTACGATCACGACAAGCGTGACACGTCGCCGCAGAGCGCGAAGGAAGACCGCTGGCACATCAGCACGGTGATTCCGCTCGGCCAGGGCGAAGTCCACCTCGGCTACAGCCGCAGCAAGCTCGACCACATCAGCGCCGTTTCCGGTTCGCCGTCCAACACGCAGTGGAAGACGATGGCGACGTACCAGTACAACCTGTCCAAGCGGACCGCGATGTACGGCACGATCGCCCTCCTGGACAACGGAGACTTCGCTGCGGCCAGCATCTCGCCGGCTGGAACCGGTGCTGCCCCCGGCGTGGGCCAGCTCGGTGGCAAGTCGAAGGGCTTCGAGCTCGGCATCCGTCACTTCTTCTGATCCGGCGCTCGAGAGAGCGATTTCCCGATCTTCAAGGCCGCCTCCGGGCGGCCTTTTTCATTGCCGCGCAAAACCGGCCGCGAATCCGGGCAATCCCCTTTGACGTGCCCGGTGCGTTTTGCTGTCATGCTGTGCCGCACAACGACGTCGCGCGCATCGCTCGGACCGGCTCCCGGCCGGGCGCGGCCGCTCGAGGCAGTGAGCCTTCGCCCGATCCGTCCTTCCGGCTCACATGGTCGCCTTCGTCCTCCGCCGCCTGGTCCAAGCCGTCCTCGTCATGCTGACGGTGGGCTTCATCGCCTTCATGCTGTTCCAGTACGTCGGCGACCCGGTGACCAACATCCTCGGCCAGGATGCGACTCCGGAGCAGCGGCGCCAATTGCGTTCGGATCTCGGGCTGGACAGTCCCTTCCCCATCCAGTTCGCGCGCTTCGTCGGCAACGCCGTCCGCGGCGAGTTCGGCCTGAGCCTGCGCCAGGGTCGAAAGGTGTCGTCGCTGATCGTCGAACGTCTGCCGGCGACGCTGGAGCTGACCCTGCTCGCCGCGCTGCTCGCGCTCGCGATCGGCATCCCGATGGGCGTCTACGCCGCGCTGAAGCGCGGCACCTTCGCATCGCAGGCGATGATGGCGGCGTCGCTCATCGGCGTCTCGCTGCCGACGTTCCTGATCGGCATCCTCCTCATCCTCGTCTTCGCCGTGACGTTGAAGTGGCTGCCGAGCTTCGGCCGCGGCGAAGTGCAGGCCTTCGGGCCGTGGACGACCGGCATGACGAGCGTCGACGGCTGGCGCCACCTGATCCTGCCGGCGGTCACGCTCGCCGTGTTCCAGCTCACGCTCATCATGCGGCTCGTGCGCTCTGAGATGCTCGAGGTGCTGCGCACCGACTACATCAAGTTCGCGCGTGCGCGCGGCCTCTCCGACCGCGCGGTCTACTTCCGCCACGCGCTCAAGAACACGCTGGTGCCCGTCGTGACGATCACGGGCCTGCAGATCGGCGGCCTGATCGCATTCGCGATCATCACCGAGACCGTCTTCCAGTGGCCCGGAATGGGACTGCTCTTCATCCAGGCGGTGCAGTTCGCCGACATCCCGGTGATGGCCGCGTACCTGTGCCTGATCGCCCTCATCTTCGTGATCATCAATCTCGTCGTCGATCTTCTCTATTTCGCCGTCGACCCGCGCCTGCGCGTCGAGCGCTCGAGCCTCGCGCACTGATTCGTCGTCTCACAAGGAAAACCGCCCATGCAATCGCTCGCTCCCTGGCTGCTCGCCGCCGCACTCTCGCTCGCTGCGCCGATCTCCGAGGCCGTCACGTTGCGCGTCGCCAACCAGGGCGACGTGCAGTCGATGGACCCGCACTCGCTGAACGAAAGCCTGCAGCTCAGCTTCACCGGCAACGTCTACGAGTCGCTGGTCGAGTACGACAAGAACTTGGGGATCGCGCCTGCACTGGCGACGAAGTGGACGCAGACGAGCCCGACGGTGTGGCGCTTCGACCTGCGCCCCAACGTCAAATTCCACGACGGCACGCCTTTCACCGCCGACGACGTCGTCTTCACGTTCAAGCGCGCCGCCGGCGAAGGCTCCGACATGCGTGGCGTGACGAACCCGATCAAGGAGGTACGCAAGATCGGCGACTACGCCGTCGAGATCGAAACGGCCGCGCCTTACCCGATCCTTCCCGACAC
>JASLGD010000130.1 GCA_030150305.1 Caldimonas sp.
GGCCTCGTCGTCGGCGGCTTGCTGCTGCTGCTCCTGCTCGCGTCGTCGACGCTCTTCATCGTCGACCAGCGCTCGTTCGCGGTCGTCTACGAGTTCGGCCAGATCAAGGAAGTGATCCAGGAGCCGGGGCTGAAGTGGAAGCTGCCGCCGCCGTTCCAGAACGTCGCCTTCCTCGACCGCCGCATCCAGACGCTCGACAGTCCGGAGACGCGGCCGATCTTCACCGCCGAGAAGAAGAGTCTGGTGATCGACTGGCTCGTCAAGTGGCGCGTCACCGATCCGCGCCAGTTCATCCGCAACAACGGCGCCGACATGAGGAATCTCGAGGCGCGGCTGTCGCCGATCGTGCACGCCGCGTTCAACGAGGAGGTCACCAAGCGCACCGTCGGCGGCGTCCTCTCGAGCGAGCGCGACAAGGTGATGCAGGACGTGCGCAACCGTCTCACCGACGACGCGCGCTCGTTCGGCATCGAGGTCCTCGACGTCCGCATCAAGCGGGTCGACTTCGTCAGCAACATCACCGACTCGATCTACAGCCGGATGCAGTCGGAGCGCAAGCAAGTCGCCAACCAGCTGCGCGCCACCGGCACCGCCGAGGGCGAGAAGATCCGCGCCGACGCCGACCGCCAGGTCCAGGTGATCGTCGCCGAGGCGTACCGCGACGCGCAGAAGGTCAAGGGCGACGGCGACGCGAAGGCGTCGGCGATCTTCGCCGAGTCGTTCGGCAAGGATCCGCAGTTCGCGCAGTTCTATCGCAGCCTCGAGGCGTACCGGGCGACGTTTCGCAGCAAGTCCGACATCGCCGTCGTCGACTCGAGCAGCGATTTCCTGAAGTCGCTGCGCGGCCCGCCGCCGCAGGCGGCAGCGGCGCCGGCGAAGAAGAAGTAGTGGCCCAGGCGGGCTTCTGGGACATCGCGCTGAGCGCGGTGGCGCTGATGCTGGTCGCCGAAGGCCTGCTGCCGTTCCTCAGCCCGCCGTCGTGGCGCAGGATCTTCGAGCGCGCGCTCGAGATGAGCGACGGCCAGATCCGCTTCCTCGGCCTCGTCAGCGTCCTCTGCGGCCTGGCGATGCTGGTCCTGTTCTGGACCTGACGCCCGGAACCGGACCCGTACAATCCCCTTTTCAACGAGTCTCGACTCGCATGTCCTCTGCCTGGCTGCTGCCGGAGCACATCGCCGATGTCCTCCCGGCCCGCGCCCGCCACATCGAAACGCTTCGCCGCGGGCTGCTCGACGCCGCGCGCGGCTTCGGCTTCGAGCTCGTCATCCCGCCGATGCTCGAGCACATCGAGTCGCTGCTCTCGGGCACCGGCCACTCGCTCGACCTGCAGACGTTCAAGCTCGTCGACCAGCTGAGCGGCCGCACCCTCGGCCTGCGCGCCGACAGCACGCCGCAGGCGGCGCGGATCGACGCCCACATGCTGAACCGCAGCGGCGTCGTGCGCCTGTGCTACTGCGGGCCGGTGCTGCACGCGCGCCCGACCGGCAGCGCCGCGACGCGCGAGCCGCTGCAGTTCGGCGCCGAGATCTATGGCCACGAGGGCCTCGCCGCCGACCTCGAGGTGCTCGACCTCATGCTCGAATGCCTGCGCACCGCGGGGATCGAGGACGTGGTGGTCGACCTCGCCGATGCGCGCATCGTGCGCGGCGTGCTCGCCGGCGTCGCCGCCGATGCCGACCGCCTCGAAGCCGTCTATGCGGCGCTCGGCGCCAAGGACACCAGCGAGCTGCGCGTGCTCGCGGCCGGCTTTCCGACCGCGGCGCGACAAGGCCTCGAGACGCTGGTCGGGCTCTACGGCGACGAGTCGACGCTCGACGAAGCGCGGCGCCGTCTCCCCGAGCGCGCGGCGATCGTGCGCGCGCTCGACGAGCTGCGCAGCCTCGCGGCGCACGCTCGCGAATCGCATCCGCGCGCGCGAATCGGCTTCGATCTCGCCGACTCGAGCGGCTACGCGTACTACAGCGGCGCCCGCTTCGCCGCGTATGCGCGCGGCGCGAGCGACGCGATCGCGCGCGGCGGCCGCTACGACGAGGTCGGCGCGATCTTCGGTCGCAACCGCCCTGCAGTGGGCTTCGGTCTCGACGTCAAGGACCTCGCGCTGCTGTCGCCGCCGCCGCCGGCGGCCGAGCCGATCGTCGCGCCGCGCGGCGACGATCGCGCGCTGCGCGAAGCGATGCGCGCGCTGCGCCAGCGCGGCGAGATCGTCGTCGTCGCGCTCGAAGACGTCGCCAGCGCAGCGGCCGGCCGACGCCTCGTCTCCTCCGATGGCCGCTGGGTCGTCGCGCAGCACTGACCACCATGAGCGCTTCGACTCCGGCGCCAGCCGCCGGCCGCAACGTCGTCGTCGTCGGCACCCAGTGGGGCGACGAAGGCAAGGGCAAGGTCGTCGACTGGCTGACCGACCACGCCCAGGCGGTCGTGCGCTTCCAGGGCGGCCACAACGCCGGCCACACGCTCGTCATCGACGGCGTCAAGACCGCGCTGCAGCTGATCCCGTCGGGGATCATGCGGCCCGGCGTCGCGTGCTGCATCGGCAACGGCGTCGTCGTCGATCCCCAGCACCTGCTCGGCGAGATCGCACGGCTCGAGGCGATGGGCATCGACGTTCGCTCGCGCCTGCTCGTCAGCGAATCGTGCCCGCTGATCCTGCCGTTCCACGTCGAGGTCGACAAGGCGCGCGAGCAGCTGCGCGAGACGAGCGGCGCCGGCAAGATCGGCACCACCGGCAAGGGCATCGGGCCGGCGTACGAGGACAAGGTCGCGCGGCGCGCGCTGCGCGTCCAGGACCTCAAGCACCCCGAGCGTTTCGCCGCCAAGCTGCGCGATCTGCTCGCGATGCACAACTTCGTTCTCGAGCGCTGGCTGCACGCGAAGCCGCTCGCGTTCGAGCCGATCTTCGACGGTGCGATGCACGCCGCCGAGGCGCTGCTGCCGATGATCGGCGACGTCGGCTATGCGATCTACAACGCGCACCGCGCCGGCAGCAACGTGCTCTTCGAAGGCGCGCAGGGAACGCTGCTCGACATCGACCACGGCACCTATCCGTACGTGACGTCGAGCAACTGCGTCGCCGGCAACGCCGCCGCCGGGTCGGGGATCGGGCCCGACCTGCTGCACTACATCCTCGGCATCACCAAGGCGTACACGACGCGCGTCGGCGGCGGCCCGTTCCCGACCGAGCTGCCGATCGACGAGCCGGGCTCGATCGGCCACCACTTCTCGGTCGTCGGCCAGGAGCGCGGCACGGTGACCGGGCGGGCGCGCCGCTGCGGCTGGCTCGACGCCGCGCTGCTCAAGCGATCGATCATCATCAACGGCGTCTCGGGGCTGTGCATCACCAAGCTCGACGTCCTCGACCGCATTCCCGAGATCAAGGTGTGCGTCGGCTACGAACTGCGTGGCCGGCGGATCGACATTCTGCCGCTCGACGCCGACGACATCGTGGCGTGCGTGCCGATCTACGACACGCTGCCGGGCTGGAGCGAGAGCACGTACGCGGCGACGCGCTGGGACGCGCTGCCGGTGAACGCCCGACGCTATCTCGAGCGCGTCGCCGAGTTCATCGGCGCGCCGATCGACATGGTCTCGACCGGTCCGGACCGCGAGCACACGATCCTGCTTCGCCACCCGTACCTGCCCGATGCGCAGTCGGCGCGCGGTGCGGCGCGGCGAGCCGCGACTTCCTGATCCGCCGAGGACACGATGCTCACCGACGACGGCAAACACCTCTACGTCTCCTGGGACGAGTACCACCTGCTGATCGAGCGCCTCGCGCTGAAGATCGATGCGTCGGGCTGGCAGTTCGACCAGATCCTGTGCCTCGCGCGCGGCGGCATGCGGCCGGGCGACATCATCTCGCGTGTCTTCGACAAGCCGCTCGCGATCATGGCGACGAGCTCGTACCGCGCGGAGGCCGGGACGATCCAGGGCCGGCTCGACATGGCCAAGTACATCACGCTGCCGCGCGGCGAGCTCGCCGGCCGGGTCCTCCTCGTCGACGATCTCGCCGACTCCGGGATCACCTTGCGCGCGGTCGTCGACCGCTTGCGCGGCATGCCGGCGATCACCGAGTTGCGCTCGGCGGTGATCTGGACCAAGGGCGTCTCGACGTACACGCCGGACTACTATGTCGAGCTCCTGCCGACGAGCCCTTGGATCCACCAGCCGTTCGAGGAGTACGACGACTTGCGGCCGGCCGGGCTCGCCCGCAAGTTCCAGATCTAGACGGGCAAAGAGAAGGGCCGGCAGAGCCGGCCCGCTTTTCGCCTCGTGTTCTTTTGGTGCCCAGGAAGGGACTCGAACCCCCACGGAGTTACCCGCTAGTACCTGAAACTAGTGCGTCTACCAATTCCGCCACCTGGGCATCAGGCAACTACGGACTTTATCATCAAAGCAACAACATCCAAGACCGCTGCAACAGGCGGCAACGAGCTCCTCGCCGAAGTCGAGGGCACCGTCCAAGGCCACCGCGACGGCCACGGCTTCGTCGTCCGCGACGACGAGCATCCCGACGTGTTTCTCTCTGCGCAGGAGATGAAGAGCGTGCTGCACCGCGACCGCGTGCGCGCGCGCATCGTCCGCTACGACAAGAAGGGCCGGCCCGAGGGGCGCGTGCTCGAGATCCTCGAGCGCAGGAAGACGCCGATCATCGGCCGCCTCCTGCACGAGAGCGGCATCTGGCTGCTCGCGCCCGAGGACACGCGTTACGGCCAGGACATCATCGTGCCGAAGAACGGCATCGCCGACGCCAAGGCCGGCCAGGTCGTCGCGATCGAGCTGATGGAGCCGCCTTCGATGCACTCGCAGCCGGTCGGCCGCGTCACCGAGGTGCTCGGCGAGATCGACGATCCCGGCATGGAGATCGAGATCGCGGTGCGCAAGTACGAGGTGCCGCACATCTTCTCCGACGCCGCGCTCGCCGAGGCCGCGGCGCTGCCGTCGGAAGTCCGCGCTGCCGACCGCAAGGGGCGCGTCGACCTCACCGACGTCGCGCTCGTCACGATCGACGGCGAGGACGCGCGCGACTTCGACGACGCCGTCTACTGCGAGCCGACGCGGATCGGCAAGTCGAGCGTCGACAACGGCTGGCGGCTCGTCGTCGCGATCGCCGACGTCAGCCACTACGTGCGCCCGGGCGAGCCGATCGACGTCGACGCCTACGAGCGCGCGACCTCGGTCTACTTCCCGCGCCGGGTCATCCCGATGCTGCCCGAGAAGCTGTCGAACGGCCTCTGCTCGCTCAACCCCGAGGTCGATCGCCTCGCCATGGTCTGCGACATGCTCGTCGACGCGCACGGCGAGGTGCAGGCGTACCAGTTCTTTCCGGCGACGATCCGTTCGGCGGCGCGGCTCACGTACACCGAGGTCGCGGCGATCCTCGCCAATACCCGCGGCCCCGAGGCGGGCCGACGCAGCGCGCTCGTGCCGCACCTGCTCGACCTGCACGACGTCTATCGGGCCCTCTTGAAGGCGCGCGTGCGCCGCGGCGCGATCGACTTCGAGACGACCGAGACGCAGATCGTCTGCGACGAGAACGGCCGGATCGAGAAGATCGTGCCGCGCACGCGCAACGAGGCGCACCGGCTGATCGAGGAGGCGATGCTCGCCGCCAACGTGTGCTCGGCCGACTTCATCGCGCGCGCCAAGCATCCGGCGCTGTACCGCGTCCACGAAGGGCCGACGCCGGAGAAGAAGACGCTGCTGCAGAACTACCTGCGCGCGCTCGGGCTGGGGCTTTCGATCAGCGACGACCCCAAGCCCGCCGAGTACCAGGCGATCGCCGCGGCGACGAAGGAACGTCCCGACGCCGCGCAGATCCACCAGATGCTGCTGCGCTCGATGCAGCAGGCGATCTACACGAGCAAGAACACCGGCCACTTCGGCCTCGCGTACGAGGCCTACACGCACTTCACGAGCCCGATCCGGCGCTATCCGGACCTGCTCGTGCACCGCGTCATCAAGGCGCTGCTCGGGAGCGGGCGCTATCCGATCGGCGGCCGCGCCGAGGGCGCCGCGGCGAAGAAGACGCGCTTGGCCAAGGCGGCCAAGAGCGCCAAGGGCGCCAGGCCCGGCGCCGCGTTGCCGGTGCTCGCGCCCGGCGGCGAGCTCGAGGCGTGGGAAGTCGCCGGCGCCCACTGCAGCGCCAACGAACGACGCGCCGACGAGGCGTCGCGCGACGTCGAGGCGTGGCTCAAGTGCCGCTACATGCGCGAGCACCTCGGCGAGGAGTACGCCGGCACCGTCACGGCCGTGACGACCTTCGGGTTGTTCGTCACGCTCGATGCGCTCTACGTCGAGGGCCTCGTGCACATCACCGAGCTCGGCGGCGAGTACTACCGCTTCGACGAGGTTCGCCAGGAGCTGAGGGGCGAACGCAGCGGCATCCGCTATGCGATCGGCGCGCGCGTGCGCGTGCAGGTCAGCCGCGTCGACCTCGACGGTCG